>JASFIU010000027.1:0-19429 GCA_050122495.1 Desulfobacterales bacterium
TCAATTCGGTGTTATTGGTTATTGGTTAATGGTTATTAGGATTTGATTGGTGACCTGATTTTATATTCCTCTGGTAGTTAATATATTAATTAGATATTATTCCTATGGAACGATTAACGAATAACCAATAACAAATAACCCCAATTCGTTTGCCAATTGGGCCTGCATGGAGTAGAAGCACATTGGAAAACATAAGCTGCCTAAAATGTCTGATTTGCGGCAAACAATATCATCCGGATGAAGTTGATTACATCTGTCCGGAACACGGCGACGACGGCATTCTCGACGTGCAGTATGATTATGATTTTATCGGCCGACAAATCAGCAAGGAAACCCTTTCACAGTCCCGTGACCTTTCAATTTGGCGATACCTGCCGCTGATGCCGATTCATCCGGATGCGACGATTCCGCCCCTTGCGGTCGGCTGGACACCCTTATATCCTTCCCCGCGTCTTGCCCGGGACCTGGGGATAGATGCCCTGTGGATCAAAGACGACGGCCGCCAGCCGACGGCGTCATTTAAAGATCGAGCCAGTGCGGTTGCCGTGGTAAAGGCCCGGGAAAAAGGCGCAGAGATCATTACGACCGCCAGCACCGGAAACGCCGCGGCGGCCTTAAGCGGCCTGTGTGCCAGCATCCGGCAGGCCAACGTGATCTTTGTTCCGGAAGCCGCTCCCCAGGCCAAAATCGCCCAGTTGCTGGTCTTCGGATCCCGCGTATTTCTGGTAAAGGGAACCTATGATGACGCTTTTGAGCTTTGCCTGAAAGCGAGCCAGACTTACGGCTGGTACAACCGCAACACGGCCTACAACCCTTACATGTCGGAAGGCAAAAAGACGGCCGCCTTTGAAATTTGCGAACAGCTGGCCTGGAACGCGCCGGACCGTATTTTTGTCAGCGTAGGCGACGGCTGTATCATCGGCGGTTTGCACAAGGGCCTCAAAGATCTGGCCGCCCTGGGTTGGATCGACAAAATGCCCAAATTGATGGGCGTACAGGCTGCCGGCAGCAGTTACATGTACGCGGCCTGGAAAGGCGATGAAGATATTCACACCAAACCACCGATCAGGGCCCAAACCTTAGCCGACAGTATCAGTGCCGAACTGCCCCGGGATCGTATCAAGGCCCTGGCGGCTGTTAATGAAACCAAAGGCGCGTTCCTTAGCGTCGAAGATGACGAGATTTTAAGTGCCATCACCCGATTGGCGCGCAGTACGGGTGTTTTCGCAGAACCGGCCGGGGCGGCCGCCTATGCCGGGCTGATCAAAGCGGTCGCCCAAGAACTGGTTTCCAAAGATGAAACCGTTGTCGTGCTCAACACCGGAAATGGCCTCAAAGATGTGGCCGGCGCCATGAAGGCGGTCGACCTTGCCGGAACGAAGCCGTTTCGTGTTGCACCTGATTTAGAAGCTCTCCAGCAGGTTGTGGATGGCTGGGGTACAACTTAATTTTTTGGTTTCAGGTTTCAGGTTTCAGGTGTCAGGATGATGAATTTGATGATATCGAGAGTCAGATTCTGCAAGATGTCATCTGTTTGCTGACACCTGAACACTGACACCTGAAACCTAATTGGATCCTGACACCTGTCGCCTGAACACCGAATGAGAGGAGACCGACCGTGATAGATCTAACCGTTGTTCCCGAGGCGCTCGAAAGAGCCGTAAAAAGAGCCAGAGAAAAAAACATCATTATTCCGACCTTCAAGCAGCAGAAAGACCCTGGCCGGATTCCGGATGCCGTTGTATCCAGCCTGAAAAAGATCGGGCTGTGGGACATCGATCCTTTGAATCTTTTCCGGATCACCTGGCATAACGAGCCGGTGGCCCACGGCGGTGGATTTGGCGATGTCAATTTCATTGAATTTCCAAAGGAGTTGACCGGGGTTGATGCGCGGATTGTATCTGTCATCGGCAAATGGTTCCCCACCGGCGCGCATAAGGTGGGCGCGGCATTCGGCTGCCTGGTTCCCCGGCTGGTGACCGGCCAGTTTGATCCCAGCACCCAGAAGGCTGTCTGGCCCTCTACCGGTAACTACTGCCGTGGCGGGGCTTATGATTCCACCCTGCTGGGCTGTGAATCCATTGCCATTCTGCCCGAAGGCATGAGCCGTGAGCGCTTTGAGTGGCTCACATCAGTCTCCGGAGAAATTATCAAGACGCCCGGCAGCGAAAGCAACGTCAAAGAAATTTTCGACAAATGCTGGGAATTGCGAGAATCCGGGCAAAGTCTGGTGATTTTCAATCAGTTTGATGAATTCGGAAATTACCTCTGGCATCATGAAGTTACCGGCCCGGCCGTATTGGAGGTGCTCGAGCAGTTGATGGGTCCCGAGGATAAGTTTCGGGGATTTATGTCGGCCACCGGATCGGCCGGCACGATCGCCTGCGGGGATTTTCTCAAAAAGCAGTTTCCGATGAGTAAAATTGCCGCCAGCGAAGCGTTGCAGTGCCCGACCCTGCTGCGCAACGGATTCGGAGAGCACCGTATCGAAGGTATTGGTGACAAACATGTACCCTGGATTCACAACGTTAAAAATCTTGATTTTGTTGTCGCAGTTGATGATGAGACGCCCGTCAGCCTGATGCGTCTGTTTAATGAAACGGACGGGAAACAATATCTGGCCTCAAAAGGCGTTCCGGAAGCCCTGATTGATAGGCTCGATCTGCTGGGAATTTCCAGCATCGGAAACCTGGTTACCGCAATTAAATTTGCGCGTTATTATGAATTGGGTGAACATGATATCGTCGTGACCGTGCTGACCGATTCCATGGAGATGTACGCCAGCCGGCTGGATGAGCTCAACGAAGAACGCGGGGAATTCACCGGCGGCGACGCGGCCGCTGTATATGCGCAACACATTCAAGGACTGAGCATCGACAATATGGAAGAGTTGACCTATTACGGGCGCAAGCGCGTTCACAATCTTAAATATTATACCTGGGTTGAACAGCAGGGCAAAACATACGAAGAAATTCAGAGGCAATGGGATGACGATCAATACTGGGAAAGCATCCCCGCCTGTGTGGATCAGATCGATGCACTGATAGAGGAATTTAACGCCAAAACCGGATTGCTCGATAAAATTTAATAATAAAGTGGAATGGATTCTATTTTAAGTTTCCTTTATTAGACAGGATTTACAGGATTATTTGGATTATTTTATCTTCATCACTTTCCAGAAGAAAGTGATGAAACTCAATCCGCTTCGCGGAATCAACTGTAGCCAGTAAAGAAGAACATGGTACTATCACAGTAATATGGTCTCATTGAGGCTTCAACAAAAAAAACGTTCGAGAACATAAACAAGTAGTTTTTAAATAGCACCTGCCTGGTTTCTGAGCGAAAAGGTTTCCGCCGCAGGCGGATTATGTTTTCACGGTTTCATCAGGAAACCGTGAAAGAAAATATAAATAAATCCTGTAGATCCTGTAAATCCTGTCTAAAAATTTATAATAATTATAGAATCCAATCCGAATTGAATATCTTTGAATTTGGGTGACAATAGCCAATGAGTTCTATTCTATTAAAAAATTGTTTTTACATATTTTTATCGGCCGATGAGGAATCGAGGCGGGGTGAGGATATTCTGATCCGGGAAAACCGCATTGCCAAAATCGGCCCTGATATCGTCGAAACCGCTGATCGCGTCATCGACTGCTCTACCTGTGTGGTGATCCCCGGCTTTGTGAATACCCATCACCATTTTTATCAGACCCTGACGCGCAACCTGCCGGCAGTTCAAAACGCGGAGCTGTTTGACTGGCTGGTTTACCTGTATCAGGTTTGGCAACATCTGGACGAGGAGGCGGTTTACTATGCTTCCCTGCTGGCGATGGCGGAACTGCTCAAAACCGGCTGTACGACTTCTACCGATCATCATTATGTCTACCCGCAGAATGTGAGCGGGGACCTGATCGGCACCCAATTTAAAGCCGCCGCCAATCTGGGGATGCGCTTTTCCCCCACAAGGGGCTCCATGTCCCTGAGCAAAAAGGACGGGGGTCTGCCGCCCGACAATGTGGTGCAGACTGAAGACGAAATTCTGAAAGACAGCGAACGCGTTATCCAACACTACCACGACGGCGGGGAACTGGCCATGCGCAAAATTATGCTGGCACCCTGCAGTCCCTTTTCGGTCACTGAGACGCTGATGACCGCAACGGCCCAACTGGCACGCAAATACGACGTTCGGCTGCATACGCATCTGGCCGAAACCAGAGATGAAAATGAATTCTGTCTTGAAACTTACGGCTGCAAGCCTTTAAAGTTGATGGAAAAATGCGAGTTTATCGGAGCCGACGTCTCCTATGCCCACGGCATCCATTTTGATGATCAGGAGCTGGAACAGCTGGCTCACACCGGTACCCACATCGCCCATTGTGCAACCTCCAATATGCGGCTGGGGTCCGGCATCTGCCGGGTCAAAGAGATGTTACCATTGGGGATTAACGTGGCCCTGGCGGTGGATGGCAGCGCCTCCAATGATTCATCCGATATGCTGGGGGAAATTCGCAATGCCTTGCTGTTGCAGCGGGTTCGCTACGGCGCATCGGCCCTGGCTGCATTGGATGTCCTCAGGATGGGTACTGAAAACGGCGCTCGGCTGCTGGGATTTGAAAAGGTCGGCAAAATCCGGGAAGGCTGGGCAGCGGATCTGGCCCTATTTAACGTGGGCAAACTGGAATACAGCGGCTCCCTCAGCGATCCCCTATCCGCCATCATATTTTCAGGGTACAATCATGGAAGCGAGTATACCATCGTCAATGGCAGGGTAGCGGTGGATCAGGGGAGGTTGACCGGGTTTGACGAAACAGAAATAATGAACCGATGTAATAATATCTCTGATAGAATGCTCAACCAGTGAGCGTTGATATTGGCTTTTGAAAAAAATCCGAAATCCGAAATCCGAAATTCGAAACAATATCGAATGACCAAAATTAAAATTTTCGAAACAAGAAGCTATTCTCACTAACAAGAATTTTTTGTTTCGTTTCGAACATTTGAATTTAGAATTTGTTTCGTATTTCGTGTTTCGTGCTTCGAATTTTTCGGTTTCACCGGGTATGAGGAGATTCTTCTATGGCAATAGGTAAATCAGTCAAACGGGTTGATGCGGTGGCCAAGGTTACCGGCCGGGCGCGTTTTACCGACGATTTTTTTATTCCAGGGATGCTGGTGGCCAAATATCTGCGCAGCACCATCGCCCATGGGCGCGTCAAAAAAATTGACAGCAGCAAGGCCGAGGATTTGCCCGGTGTCGAAGCCGTCTTTACTTACGCGGATGTGCCCCAGACCTATTTCGCCACCGCCGGTCATCCCTATTCGCTGGATCCGGCTCACCGGGATGTTGAAGACCGGTTGCTGTTGACACAAAATGTCCGCTACTGGGGTGACGAAATTGCCATCGTGGTGGCCGAAAACGAACTGGTGTTGCAGGAAGCTCTAAATCTGATCCAGGTCGACTATGAAGCCTATGAGCCCCTGGTGAGCACCCAAGCCTCATTGGCCCGGGGCGCCCGGGAGATTCATGCCGGATCCAAAAATGTGATCGGAGAATCCCACTATGCGGTTGGCGAAAAAATGGATGCGGCCCTGGCCGGCGCAGATGTTGTTGTGGAGGGCGAATACCGGACCCAGATGTGCCAGCATTGTCATATTGAGAACCATATCGCCTATGCCTATATGGATGACCTCGAACATATCGTGGTGGTTTCCTCAACTCAAATTCCCCATATCGCCCGCCGGATTGTCGGGGAGGCACTGGGGCTGCCATGGGGTCGAATCCGGATTGTTAAACCCTATATCGGCGGGGGATTCGGTGCCAAACAGGATGTCATTCTCGAACCCATGGTTGCTTTTCTGACGCTGAAACTGGGGGGGCGGCCGGTCAAAATAGATCTTTCCCGCGAAGAGTGTATGATCGGAACCCGTACCCGTCATCCGTTTGAAGTCAAGATGCGGGCCGGCGTAAACAAAGACGGCACTCTGGTGGCCCTGGATATGGACGCCATATCAAATACCGGCGCCTATGCCTCCCACGGGCATTCGGTGGCCGGGGCAGCCGGCGCCAAATCGCGCTCACTTTATCCCCGCGCAGCCATGCATTACCACGCAAGAACGGTTTACACGAATATCCCGGCGGCAGGCGCCATGCGGGCCTACGGCGCCCCCCAGCTGATGTTTGCGGTTGATTGTATGATCGAAGAGGCGGCGCGCAAAATCGGCATGGACCCGGTTAAGTTCCGCCTAAAAAATGTCGTCCGGCAGGGCGATGCCGATCCGCTGACCGGGGAGCGGTTTGAAAGCTGCGGGCTGATCGAATGTCTTCAGAAGGGTAAAGAACTGATCGGCTGGGACGAAAAGCGCGCGGCCCGGCCCAAAAAACAGACCGGTCCAGTACGACGTGGACTCGGCGTCGCCTGCTTCAGCTATGCCTCCGGGACCTATCCGGTTTGCCTGGAGATTGCCGGCGCCCGTATCATCCTCAACCAGGATGCCTCCCTCCATATCCAGGTGGGAGCGACGGAGATTGGGCAGGGCCTGGATACCATAGTGGCCCAGATGGCGGCCGAGACCATCGGCATCCCCTATGATGATGTCCATGTAGTCTCGACCCAGGATACAGACGTGGCCCCCTTTGATACCGGTGCGTATGCCTCGCGCCAGGCCTATGTGGCCAGCAATGCCGTATTTCGGGCGGCGCGAGAATTAAAAGCCAAAATCCTTGAACACGCCGGCCGGGTCAGCGGCATCATGAGTGGCGAACTCGACATATTAAACGCTGAAATTGTAGATCGCAAGGATCCATCCCGCAAAGTCCTGGCCCTGAAGGATGTGGCGCTGGACGCCTATTATGACAAGGAACGCGGCGGCCAGTTAACTGCCGACGTGTCCCACAAGACCACTACCAATGCACCGACCTTCGGTTGTACGTTTGTTGAAGTCGAGGTGGACGTGCCGCTGTGCAAGGTGGAGATTAAAGAAATTTACAATGTTCACGATTCCGGCGTCATTCTGCACCCCGTAATGGCCCGGGGGCAGGTGCACGGGGGGGTGGCCATGGGTATTGCCGCCGGTCTTTATGAGGAGATGTTGATCGATCCCGAGTCCGGTTACATTTACAACAATAATTTTCTGGATTACAAAATCCCCACCGTTGTGGATGTGCCGGATATTGGCTGCGATTTTGTCGAAACCTTTGAACCCACTTCCGGTTACGGCAACAAATCATTGGGCGAGCCGCCCATTATTTCTCCGCCGCCCGCCATCCGCAATGCCATCTGGGATGCGACCGGGGTCCAAATTAACGAACTGCCCATGACCCCGCATCTTATTTATAAATATTTTAAAAAGGCAGGGCTGATTTAAAAAATTGCGGATTGCGGATTTCGGATTGCAGATTGTAAAGTAATTTAAACATTGTTTCGCTCTTCGATAATCCGCAATCCGCAATCTGCAATCCGCAATTGAAAGAGGAGAATGAATGTTTAATATCAAAAATTATTCCAAGGCCGACAGTGTCGCGGATGCGATTCGATTATTGAAGGAGAACCCCGAGGCGCATCTTATCGCCGGCGGCACGGACGTCCTGGTCAAACTGCATAAGGGCAAAGCAGAATTTCCCCATCTGATTGATATTCACGACATCGCCGACCTCAATTTTATCCGCCAGGGCGATGACGGCGATCTGGAGATCGGGCCGCTGTCCTGCTTTACGGATGTGGCTGAATCCGAACTGATCCGCAAACACATTCCGGTCCTGGCGGAGGCTGTTCTCACTATTGGCGGGCCCCAGGTGCGCAACATGGCCACCATCGGCGGCAACCTCTGCAACGGCGTACCCAGCGCCGACAGCGCCACGCCGCTGATCGCTCTGAACGCGGTGGTGAGCATCGAAGGGCCGGACGGATCCCGCCAGATGCTCCTTGAAGATTTTTTTCTCGGACCCAGCCAGGTGGCCCTCGAACACGAAGAAATAATGACGGCGATTACCGTGAGCCGTGATAACTACACCGGTTATAGCGGGCATTTTTTTAAATATGCCATGCGGGACGCCATGGACATTGCCACCATCGGTTGCTCGGCGGTGTGCAAAGTAGAAGACGGGATTCTGGCAGATCTGCGACTGGCTTACGGCGTGGCCGCGCCGGTGCCGATCCGCTGCAAAGACACGGAAGAGAAAATCCGCGGCCGCAAGGTATCCACCCAGCTGCTGGACGATATTGCCGCGGCCGTCAAGGATGATGTCAGCCCGCGGACGTCGTGGCGGGCCGCCAAAGATTTTCGGTTGCAGATCATCGCAACCCTGGCCCACAGGGCCGTCAAGCAGGCTATTCTAAATGCAGGAGGAACCATTCAGTGAGCTTAAACCGTACGATCACTTTTGCTGTTAACGGAAAGAGTAAAGAGATTCGCATCGATGTCCGCCAGTCGCTGCTTGAAGTCCTGCGGGAGCGGTTGGGAATGATCAGCGTCAAACAGGGATGTGCCGTGGGTGAATGCGGCGCCTGCACCGTGCTGGTCGATGATGTGCCCATCGATGCCTGCCTGTACCTGGCGGTTTGGGCCGACGGGCGAGCGATTCGAACCGTAGAAGGCGAAAGCAAAAACGAAGAATTATCAAGGGTACAGCAGGCCTTTGTGGATGAGGGTGCGGTGCAGTGCGGTATCTGCACCCCCGGTTTCGTCATGGCGGCAACGGCTTTTGTGGAAAAGCACAAAGGCCTGAAAATGTCCCGCCATGAGATACGTCGCGGATTGGCCGGCAATCTTTGCCGTTGTACGGGCTATGACTCGATTATTACGGCTGTGGAAAAAAGCATGGATGATGATCAATGAACAGAAGTCAGAAAACAGAAGTCAGAGGTCAGCAGACAGAGGCAATCGTAAAATAGTCGATTCGTCACAGGATTCAACCTATATAAAACGAATTGACCATTTGACCAATTAACGAATTAACTTAGCACACGAAACAGCAGGTTGAATCCTGAAACTCTGAATCCTGACCCCTGAACCCCTCATCCTTTAGACGGTTATTACTTTTCTTTAGGCCTTGGCAAAACTGCATTCAGGATAAGCGCCGTGAGTCCGCCGGTGGTTATCGCTGATCCGAAAATCTGCTGGATGGCTTTAGGCGCCTTGCCGAGAAACTCCGGCACATAGGCGACGCCAAATCCCAGACCGAAAGCAACCGCCATAATAATCATATCGCGGCGGTCGATTTTGCTGGTGGCGATGATTCTTACACCGGCTGCGGCGACCGTGCCGAACATGACAATGGTGGCCCCCCCGAGTACCGGGTTCGGCAGGGAGCGAAAGAACGCCCCGATGACCGGAAACAGGCCCAGTATAAACAGGAAACCGGCCAGGTACATTCCCACATAACGGCTGGCAATACCCGTAATCTGGATCACTCCATTGTTCTGGCTGAAGGTCGTATTGGGAAACGTATTGAATATGGCCGCGATAGCGGAATTGACCCCGTCACCCAGGACACCCCCCTTGATCCGCTCAATATATACATCCCCTTCCACCGGTTCCCCGGAAACCATTGATGTGGCTGTAAGGTCTCCGGTCGATTCGATAGTGGTGATCAGATAGATAAAGGCAACACCGATGAAGGCGGGCAGATTAAAGCCGAAACCATATTTGAACGGAATGGGGATACTAATGACGGGCAGTCCTTTTAATGCGCCAAAATTGACCAGCCCCATGAAAGCCGCCACAATATACCCCACAATCAATCCAAGGACGATGGAGCCCATTCTCAAGAACTTATTTTTGGTGCTGGCCAGGATAAGAACGATAATCAGAACCAGAAATGCCAGAAAAAGGTTCTGGGCGGTGCCGAAAAACTCCGGCTTGTTGTCCAAAAGCCACTTGCCGCCGGCCATATCCATGAATCCCACCTTGACCAGACTAATGCCGATAAGGATCACCACCGTTCCGGTAACGACCGGTGTAATCACCTTCCGGAGATGGTGGAGAAAACGGCTGAGGATTATCTCAATAAAGGCGCCAAAGAAGCAGATACCAAAGATCGTTGACAGAATTTCATCCGGCCCGCCGCCCGCTTTTTTGACCATAAATCCGGCCGTTAGTATGGCACCCAGAAAAGCAAAGCTGGTGCCCTGGATGCTCAAAAGGCCCGAGCCCACCGGTCCGAACCGTTTGACCTGGATGAAGGTGGCCACGCCTGAAACCATCAGGGCCATACTGATCAAATAAGGGATCTCGCTGCCTAAACCCAGGACGCCGCCGATAATCAGGGTGGGTGTTATAATTCCGACAATGATCGCCAAAAGGTGCTGCAGCGCCGCGAACATGCCTTCCTTGACAGGTGGATTTTCCTGTAATTCGTAGATGAGATCTAAACCCTTCTTTTCTTCTTCACCATCTACAGCATTTGCTTTTTCGTTCATGAGTCGCCCCTTTCATTTTAGATTACGAGAAGTCATCTTCCCGGGTTCAAGGTAGGCTAAACATGCCAATTGGACCAAAGGATATACGATCCGTTTCTTAATATGGTTGAACAGGTACGATTGAATTTTTAAATTACATTATTCAACAGCCGATGATTCGATGTAATGCAATTGCTGCCTCATCCCATCCGTCCTGACGGGATTGGAAGTCTAATTATCGGCTCCCACTGTCATTGGCGCTAAATGCCGGACCGCCTGGAAAAGTACGGCCATTTCCGCAGCTTGCCGCAGGTCGACAGGCTCGCTGCCGGTTTCTTTGAAAGTTACATTTTTGGCGCGGTAGTCCTCGGCCAGCGTCACCCTGACGGCCGCGTTCTCATAAACAAAGCCATCGGCGGTGATCTCAATACTGGCATCGCTATCATTTTGCCTGCATTCTAAACGGTTGGCGGACGAAAAATAATATCCGCGTTGCGCGGAAGCAAAGCTTTCCGCAGTCACATGAAACCTGGCTTTGTCCAGATAAGGCGAGCCGCTGGTGGGGCAAAACGTGGTGCAGTTACCGCATTCGTTGCAGTAATCGCCGATATTCAGGACCTGGTAGTGTTGTTCGACCTGAACGGTTTCCAGATCCGTGATCTCAACCCCATCGCCCCCGGGGCGGGCCTGCTGGACCATATACGATGTTGGCTCGAGAGTAAACCCCATATTGGCGCGATTGGGACAAACCGTGACACAGACGTTGCAAAGCTCGTCGCATTGCAAACAGCGGGTGGCTTCATCTTTAGCGGTAGCTTCGTCCATGGTTCGAATCACCATATCAAAGCCGGCGCGCTCGTCAAAACCGATTTCCGGCAGTTGGGCACCAAACTCACGCCGGGCTCTGCGTTGCTGCAGCGCCGTTACGTCCGATGCCTTCCCGCGATCGCCGGCCTGGATCTGGTCATCCTTCAACGCTCTTTGCTTGATCGATTCAGCTACTTTCTTGCCGTCAGCGATGGCCTTGATGAGGGTGGAAGCCCCGCGGACGGCATCGCCCCCGGCGAAGACATTTTCAAGCTGGGTTTCATGGGTCGCCGGATTGATTTCCAGCTTTTCATGGGGGAAGAAATCCAGATTGACGCGCTGACCGATGGCTGAAATGACACTGTCAACGTTTAATTCAAATTCAGACCCGTCGATCTTAATGGGCCGCGGCCGGCCGCTGGCATCCGTTTCGCCGAGCTCCATACGAAAGCACAAATTGGATCGAACGCGTCCATCTTCGACCAGCATGCACTCCGGGGCGGTCAGCTCGATGAGTTCAATTCCTTCATCCAGCATGGCCTGGACCTCTTCAGAGGCGGCGGGCATTTCCTTGCGGGTGCGCCGGTAGACAACACTGACTTCGCCGTCTGCGCCCACCAGCCGTTTGGCGGTGCGGGCTGCATCCATAGCCGAATTGCCGCCCCCAATGACAGCCACTTTTTTCCCCAAATCCGGTCGCTGCCCCTGGCGAACCGCGCTCAAAAAACGCAGCTGGTCCATGACACCTTCGGCGTCTTCACCGGGGACGCCCAGTTCGGTGCCTTCCTGGGCGCCGACGGCAATGTAGACATATTCGTAATCGCGACGGAATTCCTCAAATTTTTGGCGGTCGATTTTAGCCCCGTAATGGATATTAACCCCCAGGGCCAAAATAGCGTCGATATCTTTTTTGATGCTGGCTTCATCAAGCCGGAAAGCAGGAATGGCATCCGAAGCCCAGCCCCCCGCGAAAGCTTTACTTTCGAAGATGTGGACTTCAAATCCGTCCAAGGCCAGGAAATGGGCACAGGCCAGTCCCGATGGCCCGGCCCCGATAATGGCCACCCGGACACCATTGGCCGGGCCGGGCTGCAAACCACTGGGGCCGGTGTGCTTTTGCGCGATGAAGCGTTTGATTTCCCGGATCAACAGGGGATTGTCGTAATTCATGCGGGTGCACTTTTCCTGGCACATGTGGTCGCATACCATGCCCTGGATGTTGGGAAAGGGATTGGTCTCCATAATGACCTGATACGCCCGGGCATAATCGCCCTGGGCCGTGTAGTACATGTAAGCAGGAATATCCTGGCCGGCGGGACAGGTGGTCATGCAGGGCGCCTCGATACAGTCAAACACTTTGAGCTGCCGCGAGGTCTTGATGTTGTCATAGGGAAAATGGCTTTTTTGATAAGCCGACTCAGTAAGTGTCGCCTGAGCGTAGGCTTGCAGATTCGTCAGGGCGGCATCGGCCACCTCCTGAACCCCTCCGCTGCGGGACACAATCAACTCTTCCGGTGTGTTGGCACCGGCCGCTTTGCAGGCCTGGCCCAGCTCCTCCAGATACTGCGATAGCCGGCCGTAGCCGCCGGGCTTCAAAATGTCGGAGCAAACCGTAACAGGTCTCAGATTGCAGGCGATAACATCGGCGAAGTTAAAGCAATCGGTGCCGGCTGAAAAGGAGATGTCCAGCGCGCCCTCGAATTCGGCCTGCAACCGGGCGGCCAGGTTGATACTGATGGGGTGTAAAGCACGCCCGCTCATGTAGACCATCTTCTCGTTTTTAGGGAGATTCTGCTCCTGGTTGGCGGTCTCCAGGGTGTTGGTCAGTTTAATATTGAAGGCCACCCCACTCTTTTCGGCATCGACCAGAAGTGCGCGGATCAAGGCCACGCCGTCGGCGTATTTGAGATCGTGTTCAAAGGCCAGATCCGGAACCACGGTTTCAAAACCCAGTTTGTCGTTGAGAATGCCGCGCAAGCGCTCAGGCCCCAAAAGCGTGGGATTGAGCTTGATGGTTGTGTTGAGCTTACGCTCGGTTACAAAGTAACGGCCGATTTTTTCGACTTCTTCCGGCGGGCAGCCGTGCATGGTGGAGATGGTAATGTTGTCGGAGATGCGATCCGGGATATTCAGCTCCTTAACCCTGGGGTAAAATTTGGCCAGACTCTCGATTTTGGCGCTTTTTTCAGATGCGCAATCCTGAATGCGGTCTAGGAAGCGCTGGACGGTGTGGCTCTGGATGCCTTCCAGATTATACCCTACGCTCATATTAAAAATGAATCCCGGCTCTTTGGATGAATCCCAGCCGAATTTATCTTTAAGAATGTGCAAGATGATCCAGGCATTGAGGTATTCGTCGAATGATTGATCCAGTTTCAGCTCCTGGGACCACTCGCAGTTATAGCCTTCGTCGGTCATGTCGATGCAGGGTTTGGTCACTTCCAGTTCGTCGAGCACCTGCACAGTTTTCAGCTCCAGATAGCGGGCTCCGGTCAGCCAGGCGGCGATCAGGTTCTGTGAAAGCTGGGTGTGCGGGCCGGCCGCCACTCCCAAGGGGGTTTCCAAAAGCTGCCCGTAGCGGCGCATCCGGAACGGATCCGTCTCCTTCGGGGTGAAAAAAAGCGCTTTGTGAATTCCGAAGATCTGTCCCTGCTTTTCCTCTTTCAGAATCCACTTGAGCAGGGTTTCGATATCACAGCACCAAAATTTGTCACTACTCATGGTATCATCTCCTTATAGCATCTTATCCCAAAGCTTCTTGCCCATTTCCCGGGCGTAGGTCAGCACCTCGGCCTCATCCACGTTGGTCATCCGCCGATTTTCGACGATAACCCGGCCCTGGCAGATCACCGTTTCCACATGACGGGCGTCAAGACCGAATACGAAGTGACCAAAGAAGTTTTCCGCTGTCACTTCAGTCGGGGTGTCGTAATCCAGGATTACCAGGTTGTTTTCATCATCCCCTGTGGCCCCAAATTCGCGGGTGTAGCGGTGAACATTGCGAAAGCGCCGGTAAATATCGTCAAAACCGATGCCCTCCGTGTCCTGTCCGACCAGGAAAGCGGCTTTGGCGCTGCGTAACATATCACCATGCATGCCGTCGGTGCCCAGGATTACATTGTCTGTGATGGCGGCATACCCGGTCACACCCACATTGTTGTTCTGGTTGCTCTCCACGTTCTGGGCCACCCAGACACCGGACTGCCGGATCAGCTCCTTTTCGTGATCCGACAGGTGAATGCAATGGCATAGAATGGATTTGCCGAGTTCCAGGGCGCCGGCGTCCGCAAAGCGTTCCACCACCCGCTTGCCGCATTTGGCCAGTGTATCCTCCTGATCGGCGCGGTCCTCGGCCACGTGTACGTGAAGGCCGGTGTCATGCTTTTTGGCCAGCGCGATCGCTTCCTGCAGGAGTTCGTCTCCTACGGTGAAGGAGGCATGCAGCCCCACATGACCTTGATGTCCGGACGCCAGGAAGTGATCGGTTTCCATCAGCCCCTCTTTGCGGGGGCCTTCACCGTCACGGTCGGAAAGCTCGTAGCAGAGCATGTGGGCGATTCCAACCCGATCAAAGGCTTTAGCAATTGTGGATAAGGCATCTTTAATTGCAAAAGGCGATGCATGATGATCAATCACAAAGGTTACCCCACTTTTGGCACAATAGATAGCGGAAGCCAGGGCGCTGGCCTCGATCATCTCCAGGTCCAGGCGCTTGTCCAGATTCCACCAGACATATTCTAGAATCTCAGGGAAGTTGGTCGGTATCTTTCGGGGTGCGGGCATTCCCCTTGCCAGTGTTGAGTAGATGTGATGGTGGCCGCATCCAAAAGAGCGCGTTACCAGCTTGTTGCTGCAATCCAGCACCCGATCTTTTGGATCGCGCTTGTCCTGTGGGGGAATAGCTGTGATGAAAGAAAAGCCACCCTGTGATCCTTCTTCCACAGCCAAATCCGACTTTTTGATCTCCAGGCTTTGCCAGTCCAGAAATGTTGCGTCTTTCAGGTACAGAGTCATGGAATTATCCTATAAGTAGTTAAATGGTTAATTGGTTGATTCGTTAAATTGTAATCGGTATAAGATCGATTTTATTCCTTTTCCTATTTGACCAATCCACCATTTGACGAATCAACCTGATAATAATGAATAATGAATTTAGCACCGTTTGAGGGTGCATCCTGAAACCATCAGATTTGCGAGTTAAGCATCACCTTTTTTCTGCCACCGGCGATAAGGGCAACCGGTAGCGACGCTGGCCATCGAAGGCGTGATAGGCGTTGGCAATGGCTGCCGCTGTTGGGATGGTCCCGATTTCACCGACGCCTTTAGCGCCAAAAGGCCCCATCGGATCAGCACACTCCACGCTGATCGCCTTGATCTCCGGTACATCCTTGGCTTTGGGCAGCCCCAGTTTGGACATGCGCTCCGAAGTCAGGCGACCGTCTTTGAGGGGCAGTTTTTCACTGAGTGCGTACCCCATGCCCATGACCACACCGCCTTCAATTTGGCCTTCGTACAGGGCAGGATTGATGATTTTTCCGCCGTCATGGGCAGCGTGAATAGCTTGAAGTTTGCCATCCTTGTCCAGCACAGCCAGATGAGTCGCATAACCGTAAGAGAAGTGGCTCACAATCTCACCATCGACATGATGATCCGTTGTCCAGTCCACCAGGAAACGGGCGAAATATTCCTTGCCGACCAAATCGGTCAGCGAGCGTCCCTCCAAATCGGCTTTCATTTTTTGAGCGGCGGCGATGATCGAGTTGCCCAGCAGCACGGTGCCGCGGCTGGCAGTGGTGACTCCACCCCTGGCTTCCGCGCCGGTGGAGCATTTGACCTCGATTTGGACCGAATTGTCAAGACCGAGCACCTCGCACAATATTTGGCGGGCCAATGTGTGAATGCCCTGACCCATTTCGGTCCAGCCGTGATGGAGATCAATGCGATCGGGAGCCACGACCTTGAGGCGCGTATCGCTAATTTCTTCGAGGCCGTTGCCGATGCCGCAATTCTTAATGGCGCAGGCCAGCCCCGCATATTCAGCCTGGTAGAAGGCATCCTTGACTGCCTCCAGACACTGACGCAATCCCACCCCCTCACCTAATACATGACCGGTTGTCGTCATTCGCCCGGCGGCAAGGGCGTTGTCGTAGCGAAACTGCCAGCGGTCAAAGCCGCCCTGGATACAGAGTTCATCAACCAGGCTTTCCATGGCGAAGTTGGACTGATTGACACCGAATCCGCGGAAAGCTCCCGCTGGAGGATTGTTGGTATAATAGGCGCTGGCGACTACATCCACGCTGGGCACATGGTAGGCTGCGGCAGCATGGGTGCCGGTGCGGGCGACCACCTCGCCGCCGACAGAGGCATAAGCCCCGGTGTCGCCCAAGATGCGCGCTCGCAAGGCGGTGAGTTTGCCCTTTTCATCACAGGCCAGTTTGTAGCGCATCTGCATGCGGTGCCGTTTGGGGTGCATGCGAATGGACTCGGCGCGATTGAGACGCACCTTGACCGGACGCTGTAATGCCATACAATAGAGTGCGGCATGGTGCTGGACGGTCAGATCCTCCTTGCCGCCAAAACCGCCGCCGGCTGCTACCTGCACGATGTCGACTTTTTCCTCGGGTAGCTCCAACAAAGAAGCGATCTGCTCGCGGTCCTTGAAAATACCCTGACTCTGAGAATAGACCGTGACGCCATCCCCAACGTCGGGCCGCGCAATGCTGGCCTCGGTTTCCAGAAAAGCGTGCTCAATAAATGGGGTTTCAAAAACACCTTCGACCACATGGGCTGAAGCGGCCAAGACCTGATCCACGGGTTCGCCCCGGCAGACGATGGTCTCTTTGAGCAGATTGCCGCCGGGGTGGATGCGCACAGGGCTGTCAGCCGCGGCGGTCATCTCGGTCAACGGCTCCAAAACTTCGTATTCAACTTGAATTCGTTCCAGCGCCTGGCGAGCGATCGCCTCGCTTTCCGCCACCACTCCGGCCACCAC
This sequence comes from Desulfobacterales bacterium, assembly GCA_050122495.1. Lineage (GTDB taxonomy): Bacteria > Desulfobacterota > Desulfobacteria > Desulfobacterales > JAHEIW01 > JAHEIW01. The sequence goes on from JASFIU010000027.1 coordinate 17,200, forward strand.
GTCGCCGATACAGCGGGTTTCCTCGCCTTCAGCCACAAACATGGGCCAGTCCTTGACGTGGATGCCCTGATAGCGCTCCCCGGGTATATCCTGGGCCGTAAAGATCCGGACCACGCCGGGCAATTGCTCCGCAGCTGAACCATTGATATTTCGCACCTTGGCCCGGGGATGTTCGCTGAACTTCAAAGCCCCGTAAAGCATGCCTTCAAACTTCATGTCATGAATGTATGGACTGACGCCCAGCGCTTTTTCATAACCATCGTACTTGGGGGTGGAATAGCCAATACCGGTCTTTTCCTCCCAGGCGATTTCCTGATTTTGCCTCAGGGCCTGGGCCGCCAGAAGGATGGCATCGATAATTTTAATGTAGCCGGTGCAGCGGCAGACATTAGCCCGCAATGCTTTGACGACGTCATCGCGGCTGGGATCGGGATTGCGCTCCAAAAGGATCTTGGCACGTGAGAGGATGCCCGGCGTACAATAGCCGCACTGAACCGCGCCTTTGGCCACAAAGGCCCGACCCAGGGTGCGTCGGACATTCTCCGGAAATCCCTCGATGGTGACGATCTTCTTGCCCGCCGCCCGTTTCAGCGTTGTGGAGCAGGCCAGGGCAGGTTTGCCGTCCATCTCTATCAGACAGGCACCGCAAGCCGCCTGTCCCGTGCAGCCGTCCTTGACAGAGGTAATTCCTTTCTCTTCGCGCAGGAAACTCAAAAGCGATGTCTTTTCATCGCCGGCAAATTCCGTCTCTTGACCGTTTAGGGTAAACCGAATCATGGTTTTCTCCTATTTTAATCCAAACCGATTATCGAGTGCCCGACCCGGCTTGAAGTGATGGCTTAATCCCGGAGGCGCTGAGCGCCTGACGCCAGAAGATTATTCAGGTTATCCACAGGCATTTTCACCTTGCTCAGCAGGATCATGGCCGCAATGATATAAGGCTTGTAGCTGGCCTCCATGTACATAGGCACCCGGTAACGATCGAACACGCTAGCCTCGACCTCGCCCTCAGAACAGCTTACGCCCGTGATGTCGGCCGGCAAACAATGCATGTACAAAGCGCCGGCTTCGTGGGTCGATTGCATTAATTTCTCGGTACACTCCCAATCTTTGTGCTGGGCGTTTTGAGTGAGCAACTCCTTTTCTAAAGCACGGATGCCTTCGTCATCCCCTTTACCGTACAGGTCGGTGCGCTTTTCCATGGCCGCAAAAGGGGCCCAGCTTTTGGGATAAACAATATGGGCACCCTCAAAGGCCTCGACCATGGAGTTGGTCTTGGTAAAACTGCCGCCGCCCCGGTCCGCGTTGCTCCGGGCAACCTCCTCTACAGCGGGCATAACCTCGTACCCTTTGGGATGGGCCAGCACCACCTCCATGCCGAAGCGGGTCATTAATCCGATGATCCCCTGGGGCACGGAGAGCGGCTTGCCGTAGGATGGACTGTAGGCCCAGGTCATGGCGATCTTCTTGCCGGCGAGATTCTCAACTCCGCCAAAGGTGTTGATCAGGTGCAGCATATCGGACATGGACTGGGTCGGGTGGTCGATGTCGCACTGCAAATTGACCAGGGTAGGGCGCTGCTCGAGCACGCTCTCCTGAAAGCCCTGTTCAACTGCCTCTGATACTTCGCGCATGTAGGCATTGCCCTTGCCGATGTACATGTCGTCGCGAATGCCGATGACATCGGCCATAAAGGAGATCATATTGGCGGTCTCGCGCACGGTTTCGCCATGGGCGACCTGCGACTTGCCCTCATCCAGATCCTGGACTTCCAAACCCAACAGATTGCAGGCACTCGCAAAGCTGAAGCGCGTGCGTGTGGATTGGTCGCGGAACAGGGAAATGCCCAGACCGCTGTCGAAGATTCGGCTGGAGATATTTTTCTGACGCAGACCCCGCAGAATCTCGGCCACCAGAAACGTAGCCCGCACTTCCTCGTCGCTTTTTTCCCAGGTCAGTAGAAAGTCATTCAGGTACATATCCTGGCAATTAAGCTGCGAGAGTTGATTGATGAGCGCTTTGATTTTATCGGTATCCATTGTGTTGTACTCCTTTTTATTTTCAAAGCCGGTTAATCTTTTACGGCACAATATGGGTGCCGCGGCCACTGGTAACAGCCACTTTGATGAATTCTGGGGCGGTGATAATCACCTCCTGTCCCCCGTTTTTTAAGAATCGCAGGGCGGATTGAATCTTGGGCAGCATGCTGCCGGGGGCGAAGTGTCCCTCC
>JASFIU010000028.1:0-19150 GCA_050122495.1 Desulfobacterales bacterium
GACTTTTTCATCTTCGGGCTCCGGTACCCAATGAATGGCGGTCTTATTTTTGTTTTTGGCCAGGTGCCGATCCACGCAATTGTAACTGGCATTTATTTTGCCGCCCTTAAACCATTTCCAGCAGGGTGCATCGCTGGTATCCAGGATCTCATCCCAGTATTCATACCAGTCGAGCAGATCGGCGTATTCTTTGAAGCAATTCGGGAAATTGTCCAGGCTGAAGCGTTCAAAAACGCCGGCATCGGTCAAATTGGCCTGGGCAATAAATTGAGTTGAAGGATAGTATAATCCTTCTTCACCCCAGTGTACCGCAATTTCAGCTTCAGAAGTTTCAACAACCTCTTTTTCTGCCATAATAATCCCCCTTTCTTTATTTTTTTTCGATGTATATAGCTAAAAAGGTATCCACAGGTTCAGAATTTACAGCACGGATGAGACCGGGAATTCGCAAATGAATAAAATTTATTTTTTTAGATCCACTTAAAATATTTAATATATTATAAAAATTACTCTTTGCTAAAAAGCTTGTGGTTGGTTATAAAATTTTCAGTTTTTTATATCGTTTTGCATGTGTTTGTCAATATGATTTTTGTTCATTTGGGAAATTTTATGGGATTTAGAGGGTATCGCAATATTTGTGGGTCAGGCGTCCCCGTTTGGAGATTTGCCGATTTACAGAGTTTAAGCTTTCAGACCGCATCATGGAGGCGGCCCAACAGGACACCTGTTGGGCCGCATTTCAGAACCGGCCCGGCCTGCTTGCATTTGATAACGGGCATGGTTATAATTTAACATGATGAAAGCACATAAAGACAATACACCGGACCCCAAAGAACTGGAAAAAGAAATCGGTGAATTTTTATCCAAAAAATTCGGCGATAACGTCAAAATCGTAACCCCCATGGTTCTGCCCAAGGAAGGCGCCATTGATAAGGTCAAAGCGCCGCCCAAGCGCAAGCAGGAAATTAACTTTGACCTGAAACCCGAGGAGTTAATCGCCTATCTGGATCAGTTCGTCGTTAAGCAGGACAGCTCCAAGGCCATTTTGGCCACTAAAATTTGCACCCACTTCAATCGCATCAAACGGACCCGGGACGGGCGTGAATACGCAGGTTCGGCGACCCGGGTGGGTAATATTAAAAACAACGTGCTGATGATCGGGCCGACCGGGGTGGGCAAAACCTACATCATCAAACTGATTGCCAATAAAATCGGTGTGCCGTTTGTCAAAGGCGACGCCACCAAATTCAGCGAAACCGGCTATGTGGGCGGCGATGTCGAAGATCTTGTGCGGGACCTGGTGCGGGAAGCGGACAATGATATCGAATTGGCCGAAAACGGCATTATCTACATCGATGAGATTGATAAGATCTCTTCGAGCCGCAATATTATCGGCGCCGATGTATCGCGTACCGGGGTGCAGCGCGCCCTTCTCAAACCCATGGAAGAAACCGAAGTGGATCTGAAGGTCCCCCATGATCCCATTTCCATGATCCAGGAAATCGAACGATTCCGTAAAACCGGGAAACGCGAAAAGCAATCGGTCAATACCGCCAATATTTTGTTTATCATGAGCGGCGCCTTTACAGATCTGGGGCCCATCATTCAAAAGCGTCTTGCCAAACAGAAAATTGGGTTCGGTGCGCGCATTAAAGATCCCCAGGAACAGATTGATGTGCTCAAGCAGATCAAATCCGAAGATTTAATTCAATATGGGTTTGAGACCGAATTTGTCGGGCGGCTGCCGGTGCGTGCCGTATTTGAACATTTAACCGAGCATGATTTGTACGACATTTTGAAAAATCCCAACAATCCCATCCTGCTTGGCAAAAAACTGGATTTTTCGGCTTACGGCATCGAGATCAAGTTTGAAGACGCGGTCCTAAAAATGCTGGCCAAGCTGGCATTTGCTGAAAATACCGGTGCCAGGGGGCTGGTAAGCGCCGTTGAAAAAACATTGCTCGAATTTGAAAAAAGGTTGCCGTCGACCCAGATTAAAAAATTCCCGGCCACCAAAGCCATCATCAATGATCCGGAAAAATCCATCGAGAAAATGGTGGCCGCCCCGAATGATACCGATACCGTTGACCGTTTCGAAACACTGGCCCAGCAGGAACGGCAGCGAATCAAGCAATACTTGAAATTAAATCAGAAGCATTTAGCCGATAAATACAACCTCACCATGACGCCTTCCCGGATGAATATCGTGGCCCTGTCCTATGCCAAAAACATCATGGATATCGAGAGCGTTGTGAAGCATATCAAGGCCAATTACGATGAAATAAAAAAGATAGAACTGTACTTTTTTAAAAATCATGATATTAACATTGTCCTGGAAGAAGATGCGATCGACTTTATCATGGAGCAATTGATCGAAGCGCCCATCAGTCTGAAAGATATTGATCAGAAGGTGAATGCGGATTTCGAGCACGGCCTCAAGTTGGTTCGTGAAAAGACCGGTCGCAGCCGCTTTTTTGTTACCCGTCAAGCACTGCTGAATCCGGAAGATTACATCCGCCGGATGATCCAGAATAAATTCGACTCTGATTCAGCCGAAGGTCAAACCTGAGATGATAGGAATATCCAAACTTTACTGCGGCACGGTTGAACCTTCCGATGCCCTGCGCTACGGGCGTCATTCGGGCAAACTGCCGTCCCATCTGCTGCAATTCTCTAAAGACAAACGCCCGGTCGTGGTCTGGAACGTCACCCGGCGCTGTAACCTGAAATGCGTCCATTGTTATGCCCACGCAAAAGGTATGGATTATGATAACGAAATGAGTACCCGCCAGGGCAAGGAACTGATCGATGACCTCGCCCAATTCGGTGCGCCGGTGATCCTTTTTTCCGGCGGCGAACCGCTTGTGCGCAAAGATCTGCCCGAGCTGGCCGGGTACGCGGTCGAAAAAGGCATGCGTGCGGTGATTTCCACAAACGGCACCCTGATTCGCTCCAAAACCGCCCGCATTCTAAAAGACATCGGGCTGTCTTATGTCGGCATCAGCCTGGACGGAATGAAGGAAATCAACGATCGCTTCAGGGGCGTCACCGGCGCTTTTCAATCGGCGCTTGAGGGTATTAAAAATTGCCAGGATGCCGGCATAAAAGTCGGGCTGCGCTTTACGATTAATAAATTTAACGTTAATGAGATACCGCATATTTTTAACCTCATCGAGGAAATGGATATTCCGCGGGTGTGTTTCTATCATCTGGTTTATGCCGGCCGGGGAACCGATCTGGTCAAAGAGGATTTGACGCATGCGGACACCCGCGCCGCGGTCGATTTAATTATCAATGAAACCAGACGGCTGCATGAAATCGGCAAACCCAAGGAAGTCTTAACCGTCGATAATCATGCCGACGGGCCCTACCTTTATTTAAGGCTGCGCCAAGAAGATCCTGAACGGGCGCAAGAAGTATTGGAACTGCTGCAATGGAATGAAGGTAACAATTCCGGAAGGGGTATCGGCTGTGTCAGCTGGGATGGTGAGGTTTATCCCGATCAATTCTGGCGCCACTGCAGTTTAGGCAACGTCCGGCAGCGGCCGTTTTCCGAGATCTGGACCGACACCTCAAATCCGCTGTTGAAAAAATTAAAAGAGAAAAAAAAGCATGTTAAAGGCCGCTGTGCCACCTGCCGCTGGCTGGATATTTGTGCCGGCAATTTTAGGGTCCGCGCCGAAGCCACCACCGGAGACCTCTGGGCGCCGGATCCGGCCTGCTACCTAACAGACGAAGAAATCGCCCTGACGTATGGGCTGCCTGGAGAATCGGTTGCCAACAACATCGAGTGAACTAAAGTGCCTAAAGTGAGCTAAAGTGCCTAAAGTTAAGGAATTCTACCATTTTAAAAAAGATGGAGCACAGCGACTCCGCAACTTTAGGCACTTCCAATTTTAGTTCACTTTAGTCACTTCTTATTTCGTTACTTCTAAAACAAAAAGGAGACTGCATGCTGTTTCCAGACTACAGGCCCCGGCGACTGCGGCAAAATGAAGCCTTCCGCCGCATGATCCGTGAAACCCATTTATCCGTCGATGATTTTATTTTACCGTTGTTTGCAATTAACGGCAGTGATGTTCAAAACCCGATTGCGTCCATGCCCGGGCATTTTCAATTATCCATTGATAATTTGTTAAAAACGGCCGCTTCGGCAGTTGAGCTGGGTATCCCGGCCGTCATGCTGTTCGGGATCCCGGAGGCCAAAGATCCCCTGGGAACCCACGCTTACGCTGCGGATGGAATTGTCCAGAAAGCAACCCGGGCCCTAAAGGATAAGCTGCCGGATCTGGCCGTCATCACCGATGTGTGCCTGTGCCAGTATACCGACCACGGCCATTGCGGCGTCGTCGAAGGGCAAACGATAGATAATGACGCCACCCTGGATCTGTTAGCGCGCACGGCCCTGTCGCATGCCAATGCCGGCGCCGACATGGTGGCGCCCTCGGACATGATGGACGGCCGCGTAGCTGAAATCCGTGATATCCTTGATGAAAACAACCTGAGTCATGTGCCGATCATGTCTTATGCGGCCAAATACTGCTCTGCCTATTACGGGCCTTTTCGAAGTGCGGCCGACTCGGCCCCGCAGTTTGGCGATCGGCGCACCTATCAAATGGATCCGGCAAATGCCCTTGAAGCCATCCGCGAAGTTTCGATGGACATCGAAGAAGGGGCCGATATCATTATGGTCAAACCCGCACTCGCCTATCTGGATATCATCTGCCGGGTCAGAGAGGAAATCGATCTGCCGGTGGCTGCTTATAATGTCAGCGGCGAATTTTCGATGATAAAGGCGGCCGAAAAAATGGGCTGGATCGACGGTGAAAAGGTGATGCTGGAAACGCTCACGGCGATCAAACGCGCCGGTGCCGATATGATTCTGACCTATTTTGCAGTAGAAGCGGCTAAAGCCCTGAGGAGTTCATAACATCAAATGACCGCAAAGCATCCTCACGCCCACACCCCTAAAAAGCCCAACGAGCTGCGCCTGGTGGCCTGGGAAACCACCCGTAACTGTAACCTGGCCTGTGTCCATTGCCGGGCTTCGGCTACCATGGGCCCCCACGAAGGCGAGCTGGGCACCGCCGAAGCCTTGCGTCTGTTAGACCAGATTGCCGAAGTGGGCAAGCCGATCATTATTCTGACCGGCGGCGAACCCCTGCTGCGCTCCGACATCTTTGAGATTGCCCGCTATGGTACGGATTTGGGGATGCGCATGGTCATGGCCTTAAACGGTACCCTCATTACCGAAACGGTCGCCAAGCAGTTGATCGATGCCGGCATTCAACGCATCAGCGTCAGCCTCGATGGTTCGACGCCTGAAACCCACGATCGTTTTCGACAGGTTGAAGGCGCTTTTGAAGGCACGCTGCGGGGCATTGACCTGCTTAAAAAAGTCGGTATGGAATTTCAGATCAACACGACCATAACCAAAACCAATCTTGACCAGATCCCCAAAATACAGGAGTTGGCCATCGATCTCGGCGCCGTTGCGCATCATATCTTTCTTCTGGTACCCACCGGGCGAGGCAAATATATTGTCGATCAGGAAATCGATGCCGCCGAATATGAAAGCACCCTCAACTGGTTTTATGATCAAAGAGCTGTAACACCGTTGCAGCTAAAGGCAACCTGCGCGCCTCACTATTACCGTATCCTCAGACAGCGCGCCAAGAAAGACGGCCTGTCCGTCAGCTTTCAAACCCACGGTCTCGATGCCGTCACCCGCGGCTGTCTGGGCGGTATCGGCTTTTGCTTCATATCCCACCGCGGTATTGTCCAGCCCTGCGGATACCTGGATCTAAATAGTGGCGATGTTCGGCAATCTTCGTTTGCCGAAATATGGAACCATTCGGATATTTTTTTGGAGTTGCGCAATTACGACAAGCTCAAGGGCAAATGCGGGTCCTGCGAATATAAAAGGGTCTGCGGGGGCTGCCGGGCAAGAGCTTACGAGGCCACCGGTGACTTTATGAGAGAAGAACCGCTCTGCAGTTATGAGCCCCGATCGGGAAAATAGGCTTTCCTTAACCATCATTCTATAAGCTATTCCAAAATACTTTGGACGAGGACGAAGATCAGAATCGATGCACAACCTCGTACTCGTCGTCGTCCGCGTACTCGTCCTCGTCATTTAAAGCCAAATTTTCAGTTTTCGACGGATATTCAAGCGCATTAAAGCCCTCTCCGCCGCCGGCAAACTGCTTCTTTTTCGCCGAACTGCAACCCGTTGCCCTCTGAAAATAGTAGGAAACCCTTTACTTTTTCTTTAATGCTGATATCATTTTAGAGGACCTTACCTTCAAGGGGAGATCTTATGAAAATCCAATCGCAGATGATTAAAAATCCCATCACCATCGGGCCCCGTGCTTCCGTCAGTGAAGCCATTGAGCTGATGAAAACCAACTCCATCCGGCATCTTCCGGTGGTCACCAAAGGAAAAAAGCTATATGGGTTCCTAACCCTGGCCGACCTGAAGCAGGGATTGATCCCTTCCATGCTGAGTGATATCTCCCTGGACGATTTAATGATCAAATCACCGATCACGGTAAGCCCCGATGACGATATCGAATTTGCGGCCCAGCTGATTTATAAACATAAGATCGGCGGGATGCCGGTGGTTAAAGGGGATCGGCTGGTCGGCATCATTACCGCCACGGATATGCTACGCACATTTATCGATATGATGGGGATTTTATCGTCGACATCGCGCATCGACGTGATCTTGGGGGATCAACCCGCCGCTTTCAAGAAGGCCATGCAGATTATTAACGACAACGGCGGCGATATTATTAACGTCAGTATGACGCCTCAACGGAAGGGTAAACGCGTATACTATTTTCGGCTGTCCGCGTGTAAAACGCAAATCATTAAAAAAGCTTTAGAGAAAGAACGCTTTGAAGTAATCGCCGCGATGGATTAGTGTTATATCCTAAGAAAATGTTACAAAAGTGGTTTCTATACCCCTCCGACTCATCAAACTTAATATTTTTTAGCCTCTCGCCATTTTTGCTCGATTCCTCTGGCAATTGCGGATTTCGCATCGACACATTCAATAATGTATAGCGGTTTGCGGTCGATCAGGTTGAGTGAGTTGCTGGCAAGCCAGCAGCGACCGTTAAAGAAAATGTAACGATCGTGAATCATGATATGGCGCCGGATTTCGACATCCGGGCAATTGGCGCAATAACCCTTTAAAATTTCGTCAAATCCACTGACCAATGCCTCGGATTCCCGACTGGTCAGCAGGCGCAGCGGTGTCTGCACATTTTTCAAGCATTCAAAGGTGGCTTTACCGAGCTGGGTATCTACCAGGGTAACCGCGGTTTTGGCGATGCTAAAAAACTTTATGATCTCTGATTTGGCTTTAAACTGGTAATTTTTAGGTTCGGCGACTTTAACCGGCCCCTCTTCTTTGGCCAAAAGAATCTGGAGTCTCTTAAGCTGGGGTTGCATTTGCTCGTCAAAGACATTGCTTTCCCAGGTTGTATTTAAGATCCGATGATTGCAGCGCTGCAATAAATCCTCAAGCAGCTTCGTCAACAATTTCCGATGGTTGTAATCGTCTTTTTTAACCAGCTGATCGGCAAGTTTGCCGTGATTGAGATTGACGCCCAAGTAATCCACATCGACATTGAACTGGTTGCAAAGCTCCTCGAGCTCATAGTTGCCGTAGTATTCTTTGATGGCATCGCTCAGAATTTCAATGGCTTTTGTGCTCATAATAAAAATGCCTCCAAATCTAATCCCGGGCTAATGGGATTTTGAGACCCAACACCGGGGCCGCCTGTAGGTAATATCGGCAAATTCCAGCACATCTTTATATTTTTTATTATAATACAAATAGTTAGGGCAAGGCAAACGTTTTGAGCGCTCCGCGCTCAAAACGTTGTTGATGGTTATTTGTTATTGGTTATTAGAAATTAACGCCGAATCACCTTCAAAACGATTTTTTTTCAATTTACCATTAACTAATAACTAATAACTTATAACTAATAACTTATGACAAATAACTTTTAATACAGGGACTAATGGGGATCATCTGCTGAAATGAATGTTTGTGTGACCAGACTTTCCCCGTCGGTTGTGAATGTAATGGCGCCATTTTGATCGGTGCGTAATATGCGGCATCCGCTCCGGTGGTACGCTTCCAGGACGGTTGAATGCGGAAATCGAAATCTATTTTTCCAGCCGGCAGAGATCACGGCGACATCCGGTTTTACTTTGGATAAAAAGGATTGGCTGCTTGAATATCGGCTGCCATGATGCGGGACCAGCAAGACATCGCAGGCCAAATCCGCACCGGCCAGACGAACCAGTTCTTTTTCTGCTTTCGCTGTAATGTCCCCCGGGAAAAGAAATGAAACCCTGCCAAAAGATAATTTCATAACCAGGGAATTATTATTCGTGTTGCGCCATTTTTGCCCGGCCTTTTTTTGATCCAGAAAATCGGCCGGGGGGTATAACCATAAAAATTCCACCCCGTTGATCATTTGTTTGCGGGGCATTTTTCTGAAATCCGGCAGGTTTAGATGTTTAGCGGCAACGATTTTGCGGAGGCGTTTATAACCCAGGGTGGTTTTGGATTCGCCGTTGGTCAAGAGTGTTTTTACCTTGAAATGCCGGGCAATGAAAAGAAGACCATTAAGATGGTCGCTGTTGGGATGTGAAAGAATCAGCGTATCGATGGTCCGAATTTTATGGCGCCACAGAAAGGGCGCGATCACCCGTGCGCCCATATCAAAGACCGAATTATCCGAAAAACCACCGCCGTCGACCAGGGCCGTATGGCCGCCCGGCAACTCTAAAAGCGCCGCATTGCCCTGGCCGACGTCAAGATAGGTAACGCGGAGCTCATCCGTCCAGAAGCGCTGATAAAGCCAATAGCCTGCATCTGCGGCAAGGGCCGCTGTCACGATCACTACCACAACCGCACCTCTTTTTCTTCGGAAACCGGCGGTCAGATAGCGGATCGTTGAGGAAATGGAAGCAAAAACCCGGGATAAACGCCGTCCCCTGCCCCTGCCCCGCATCGGTGCGAGCGCGCCCGCCAGCTCCGGCGAGGTCTTTGCATCAACATGCAGTACACCCGGATTCAGCTTAACCTTTAAAAGATGGAGCAGGACCCCGCCCAGTATATAATAGCACGTGATTTCCAAGAAGCTGGGGGTAATCGTTTTAAATGCGGCAAACGGCAGGTCGGCGAAAAATTTGATAATCAGCAGTCCGTAATCCAGCACGAAGATGCAGATTTGCACACAGCCGTAAGCGATCTGACTGCTGATCGGATAGATAAACAGGGCCAGGAGCCCGCAGGGTATTACAAAAAAACCCACCAGCGGTACCACGACCGCATTGGCCAGGAGCCCGATGACCGATATCTGATTAAAATACAGCATCACCAGCGGCAGGGTGCCGCAAATGGCGAAAAAGGACACCAGAAAAAACGTGAGCAGTTTTCGCCGCAGTTGAAATCCAATCCCGGCTCCGGTGCTCTTAGCGCGGATCGGCGGCGCCGGTTGGGTGCACGACAATCCATAAAGGATAGACAACACGGCCATAAACGAAAGTTGAAAAGAGATGGTAAAAACGGATGGCGGATATACAATCAAAATGATAAAGGCGGCCAAAGCCAGGGTATTGACCCCATCGCGCTCGCGTTCGACCAAAAAGGTCATCAGAAACGCGGTGACCATGATTACCGCCCGTTGGGTTGAAGGCGACATACCGGAAATCAGACCGTAAATGCAGACCGGAACCAGGGAAAAAATAGCGGCTCCCTTGCGCGTCCATGCCCGCCAGAGAAACGGCTTTACAAAGCACAGCAATTTTTGAAATAACAAAAAAGCGACCGTGGCGACGATACCGATATGAAGCCCCGAGATTGCGAGAATGTGTCCGACGCCGGCTCGATTGAACGTGTCGCGCAACTTCGCTGGGATCGCCGCACGATCGCCGATAATCAGGGCTTTTAGAACACCGGCTGAAGAACCCCCTCCGGCGCGCTCTATGAGCGCGGCCATTGCGCTGCGGGCGTCGTCGAACCGTTGTGACAGATCCTTTGAAGTCCTTTTTTGAACGACCTGCAGTCGACTGCCATTGGTGTAAGCGGTCCGCCAGATGCCTTTAAAGGTCATATAGCGTTTGTAGTTGAATCCTCCCGGGTTGTTGAAGTTGCGGATGGCCCGAAGCCGACTGCGAAATACAACCCGATCGCCCCGGGCAACGGCCGGACCCGGGCCTCTAACGGTAACCCGGATCTTTCCGGTGACCGGATGGGAAACCTTCTTGTAGCTCAAGGTATCGGCACGCAGAACAAATCTTTTTAAATATTTGAATTCGACCGGATGGGAGTCCACCACACCGGCAACCTGCCAGCGACTTTCGTCTGAAAAATGCTGAATATGATTGAACGGAAGGTTCGGTGAGGCCCAGGGCTGAATGGCGCCATATCCCAGGAGCACGAAAAGAAAAATCGGTGTCAATACGGCCGCATTTTTGCGCCGGATGTGCATCCCGATGATAACGGCACCGCAAATCAGAAATGCCAGCAGACCCGCTTTATGGCCGGGAAATCGACTCCCTAAAACGATGCCGCAGATCAGCGATATCAGCAGCGGCACGATCGGGCGTAAATAAACCTGCCTGCGCATGGTTTTTTCCGTTGTCCGTCATCGGTTGCGGGTTGTTGTTTGCTGATGCCGGCGCGTTTATTTTACGCGCCTGATGGCAGCACCCAATTCGGAGAACTTCCGTTCGATGGCCTCATACCCCCTGTCCAGATGGTAGACGCGATTGATTTCGGTTCGGCCTTCAGCCACCAGGCCGGCCAGGATCAACGAGGCGCTGGCCCTCAGGTCGGTCGCCATCACAGGAGCCGCGGACAGGCCGGGTACGCCTTTTACCATGGCGGTGTTGCCTGAAATTTTGATATCCGCGCCCATACGCTTTAATTCGCTGACATGAATAAAGCGGTTTTCAAATATCGTTTCAGAGATAATACTGGTGCCGGTGGCGACGCTCATCAGCACCATGAATTGGGCCTGCATATCCGTTGGAAATCCCGGATATGGCTGGGTTTTGACATCTACGCTGTTAATTTCATCATTACCGTGCACATGAATGGCTTTTTCATGAACGCTGATGTTGACACCCGCGCGCTTGAGCTTATCCATACAGGCCCCGACATGATCCGGTTCGCAATCCACCAGCGTTACGTCTCCGTGAGTCAGGGCCGCCGCAATCATAAAGGTACCGGTTTCGATTCGATCCGGAATGATCTTTACCGACACCGGCCTTAACGAGGTCACGCCTTTGATGGTAATCACCGCGGTCCCGGCCCCCTGGATATCAGCCCCCATCTGATTGAGCACCCCGGCCAAAGCCTTGACCTCGGGCTCCCGGGCCGCATTTCGCAAAATGGTGGTGCCTTCGGCTAAAACGGCAGCCATCATCAGGTTTTCAGTGCCGGTAACCGTCACGGTATCGAAGTAAATGTCAGCGCCTTTCAGTTTTTTGGCTTCGGCCTCGACATAGCCGTGTTCCAGTTTAATGTCGGCGCCCAGCTGGGCCAGCCCTTTCAAATGAAGGTTAATCGGCCGGGCGCCGATGGCACAGCCGCCGGGAAGGGATACTCTGGCCTTTTGCAGCCGGGCAACCATGGGCCCCAGAACCAGGATGGAGGCCCGCATCTTTCGAACCAGGTCATAGGGCGCCTCATAGCTGAGGATGCGCCCCGTGTCAACGTGAACCGTATCGCCGTGCGCCTCGGCGCGGGCGCCCAGGTTTGAAAGCAGCAGTTTAATACTTTCAATGTCTTTTAGATCCGGCACATTGGAATAGGTGTTGGACCCTTCGGCCAACAGCGAAGAGACCAAAATGGGCAGGGCTGCATTTTTGGCGCCGCTGATGCGCACCTGCCCTTTGAGCCGGCGCCCGCCTTCGACTATAATCTTATCCATCCAAACCCCTTATCCGGTTATGGCGAAAATCTTAATGGAGAACCACAAAGGCACAAAGAACACAAAGAAAAACAAATTCTAGTTAATCTTTAAAACCCTCAGTGAACTTTGTGTCTTTGTGGTGAAATTCTCCTTTGCCGTGATGCGATATTAAACAAAAAAGCGCTCCCCTTATGTATTGGGGGCAGCGCTTCTGGTAATTTATCAGTGTTTGGAATTAGTGGTTATGATCGCCATCGCCTTTTCTGGCATCCAGGACAGCTTTTAGGATACAATACGTCATGCCAAGTCCGATGACAGACAGGGCGAACCACAGCCCCCCGTGAAATACCATGTGACTGGCATCCCAAATCCATTCAAAACTAAACGGTAACATGCAATTCCTCCATACGGTTTATCCACATCGTTGTGAACTTGGTACCCCTTACAGTGACACATATTTTTCTAAAAAACGACAAAAAACGCTTAAACCGGCCTGATTGGCGCTTACCCTCACGATGACTCCGCCGGGCTTAATTCCGGCTGGGGTCCGTCATCAGCGGGCTCCGGCTCCGGGCTGACTTCCGGGGCTGCGGCTTCGGGCCCGTCAATCGGGTTCAATTCCCGTTCCTGGGGAAAAATCGGCAGATAGCGATATGATATTGAAATCATAATCACACCGTAAGCCACCGGTAAAATGGTGGTGGCAACTTCCTGCCAGCTCGGCAAATAGGTAAACCAGTTTTCGAACGGCAGCACCGGGATGGCCAACACCTGCAGCACCATCACCCAGCGATTGAGACAGACGCCGACCACCCCCAGAAAGAGTGCCAGCCACAGCGTCGACTGGGTTCTGCGAAGTTTGGGCGTAATCAAAATCAGAGCCGGCAGGATCCCGCAGATGCCGACTTCGAGAATAAAGATCCAGAGACCATAAGCCGAGCCCGGGCTGCTGGTGTAGAAATCCATAAACGTAAACCCCCTGGATGGGGCGGTCACCAAGGCCCAGTAAATGGTATCCACGATTTTGGCGATAATATAGGAAAAGATCATCCAGCCCGATATTTTGGCCAGCAGATCGATAACATTGTCCTTGACCAGCTTTTTGCGCGTTAAGACTTCGGTTATTTTGGTAATCAACATGGTAAAGCAGGGCCCGAAAGCAGCCGCGGACCAGGTGAACAGGAAAAAGGTCCAGGGCCAGACCAGTACGCCTTCCCGGAAGCCGAAGGGACGCCCGAACATAACACCGGGCA
Source organism: Desulfobacterales bacterium (assembly GCA_050122495.1). GTDB lineage: Bacteria > Desulfobacterota > Desulfobacteria > Desulfobacterales > JAHEIW01 > JAHEIW01. The sequence continues at coordinate 13,199 of JASFIU010000028.1, forward strand.
CCCCGCCCAGGGAGCCCTGGTGGAAAAAGGACAGAAAGGCTCCGGTGGCGGCAAAGACGGCCATGATTTCATGCATGTTGTGACCCAGGTTGTGAAAAAACGGCACTTGGTCGAGTTTGCGGTTTTCCAGAACCATGGGAATATACTCGATGATCAGCACAATCAAATAAGCAGAGAGACAGAACGCCACTTCGGTCAGCATGGAATGAACATTGGCATGCCAGAAGATAAACCAATTCCGCAGGGGTTGCCCGACATCGAAGCTAAGAATCAGCAAGGCCGACGTGTAACAGATGACCCCGATGAGCACGGCATAATTAATAATATTTTTGATTTCATCCTTGCCGACGAGGTACCTTAAAAACCCGGTAAAAAAGGCCCCCCCACCCAGTGCGATGACGGCAAGGTCGGCCCAGATCCACAACGCAAACCCGTAAGCGTTGTTCATGTTCGTCTGATTGAGTCCTTTGATGAAAACCAGCAACATGGCAAAGACACCCCAGGCCAGAACCGCACCGTTTGCAGCAATCCACAGGCCAAATTGCCAGATTGGACAGCGTTTAACCCCTTTGGGAATTAAGGCAGAATCCATAAGTTCTGTGCTCCTAAATTGATATTGCTTGTTGACTAAGATTAAAATTTAACAGCCGCGAATCAATTAGCTGTGTGCTTTACCTTTAGATTCACCCTTCAGATAGTTGTCACCGGCTTTGCGAACCCACTCGCGGCTGGACAGATAATAAATCTTGGTGTTAGTGCCCAGACGTTCCAGCAGACGAAAGGCCCTGGGGTTCTTGGAATGGCCGTGGTGCGCCGCATCGGGTTTGGCAATTTGATGGACCGCATGCTCCGGATTGTTCAGATCACCAAACGTAATCGCACCGGCCGGACAGGCCTGGGTACAGGCGGTCTGGTATTCATCTTCTTCGATATCCCGGCGGTCTTCCATATAAGCCTGCTCCTTGGCGGCCTGGTAGCGATGGATACAGAAGCTGCATTTTTCGACAACCCCCCGCATGCGCACCGATACGCCGGGATTGAGCATTTTCTCCATGCCATCGGGCCAGACCGGGTCCCACCAGTTAAACTGGCGCACATGGTAAGGACAGGCCGCCATACAGTAACGACATCCAAAACAGCGCACATATATCTGGCTGACGATGCCGGTCGACATATCATAATCCGTCGCCGTCGCCGGACAGACCGACACACACGGAGAGTGCCCCGCGTGGGCTTCACAATGCTGACACGGTCGCGGCAGGAAGCATTCCTCATAATCCGGAAAGGATTTCCCGTTGTTTAATCGGTAAACGTGCATCCAGGAAACGCTCAGCATCTTATCGGTATCATCTTCGCGAAAGGGGATATTGTTTTCCGCGTAACAGGCAACCATGCAGGCACCGCAACCGGTACACTTGTCCAGGTCTATAACCATCCCAAATTTCTTGGCATTTTCTTTTTCCATCAGCACCCCTTGGAAATAATTGTTTTCGAATTTCTATCGCCGCAAACCGGTCCGTTAAGCCTTGCTCAGCTTGGCTCGCATCCCCCAGGCCGCATTATGGCCCGATGCGGGGTCTTCCATCGCGCTGCTGAGCTGATTGTAATTGACGCCCCGGCCGGATAAGAATCGGTTATCGGCCGTATGGCCCAGGCCCCGGGGAAGGGCGACCAGGCCGGGCATAATCCCGTTGGAAAGATGGATCTTAACCCGCGCAGAGCCCTTGAGGGTGGTCAGCTTAACAACCCTTCCTTCTGCGAAACCAAGTTGCTTGGCCGTCTCGGGGTTGAGCTCCACCAAAACCTCCTTGCCCTGCAAAATGGTGTCTTCAAGCGCCTTAATCAGAAACGGCGGTGATCCCACATAACCGCTGTTGAGCCGCATCGTGTCGTAAGGCACCAGCACCAGCGGATAGAGGATTTCATCCCCTTCGAGCTTCAAGGGGCTGTAACCGGCCAGCATGTTTATTTCGTTATTGCTAAATTCAAATTTTGCTGAATCGGTTTCAAAAGCATCGTCCCAATTCATCCCGCTAAATTCGGCGTCCGCCCAGTAACCCTCCTCAACCAGCCCATCCCATTTATCACCCAGGGTTTCTTGCAGACAGGTGACGTAATCATCCCAGGGAAAGGCGGCACCGATGGTGTGGCCCAGCGCTTTAGCCAGTTGAATAAGCACATCACCGGTATGCCGGGTGTTAAAAAGCGGTTCGATGGCCGGCTGGGTTAATCCGATGATGGGTTTGGGGAAACCCGCAGCCGCCGGCACGTCTTCGTAACGTTCCAGGAAGATGTGGTTTGGCAGCACCATATCCGCCAATTCCGCGGTTTCATCCATAAAAGATGAAAAACTGACCACAAAGGGAATCTTCTCAAACGCTTTTTTTACCATGTCGGTATCCGGCAGAGCATACGCCGGATTGGCACCGGTCACAAAGAGCACCTCGATCGGCGATTCGGCACTGGCGTTTACGACCTGCGGCAGACGATGCAATAAATAGCGCGCATTGGGGTATCGGTAGCTGCCGGCACCATCCAGCCGTGGCTGTTGCATCCCTGCTGAGGCGACGCCGTCCATTTCCAGCTCCGGCCATTCGATATAATCCGGCTCGGGTATCGCCCAGACGCCGCCCGGCTGGTTGATATTGCCCACCAGGGCGTTTAAAGCATGCACCGCTAAAAACGCCTGCAAGTTGCCGGGCTGATGACCCTGCCCCTGTCCGCAAATCGCCAGCGGCTTGCGGGCGCGTGCAAAATCTTTGGCCAGCGCCACAATCGTTCCGCTACTGATCCCGGTCATCTTGGAAACAATTTCGGGAGGGAAGCCCTCAATCATGCGTTGATAGCGATCAGACAACCCGGTGGTGTAACCGTCAACAAATTTTGGGTCATAAAGCCTGTCCTTGATAATCACATGGGCCAGGCCAAATGCCAGCGCGCCCTCGGTGCCGGGATTGATGGCAATCCAATGATCTGATTTGGCTGCTGTTTTGGACAACCGCGACTCGACTTGATCCATGCGACCGCCGTTTTCCCGCAACACGGACTTGGCGCGAAACGTATACCCGGGGGATCCCCAGCCTTCGACCACCCCGCTGCCGAAACTCAAAAGAAAGTCGGCATTTTCGATATCGAATCCGGCCATTGAACGCGTGCCCTGAGTCAGGTAAAGCGCCAGTTCATAGGAGTCCCAGATCGAGGGGGGCCGGAAAAAATTAGGTGATCCGTAAACGCTTAGAAACCGGTTAAACAGCTCCGGAACCGTACCGCGATCAGATCCGGCCACACAGGCCACCTTGTGAGCTGATCCACCGGCGCGCAGTTCTTTTAGCTTGGCTGCCAATTCCGTAATGGCGTCTTTCCAGGATATTTTTTGCCAGCGGCCATTGATTTTTTTGATCGGGTGTTGGATGCGCGTCGGTCCGTACAGGAGCTGCACACCGGCGGCGCCCAAGATACACAGGCCGCCGTCGTTTACGGGGTGTCCCTGCAGTCCGTCTATTTTGATTACCCGTTCACCCACTTTTTTGACCGAAATCCCGCAACCGCCCGGGCACAGCGTACAGGTGGAAGTAACCTGGCTGATTTCGCCTATTTTCGGAACCGGCGTCCAGGGCCAATTCTGACTCCAGATGGCGACGTCATCCATGACCTTCCAGGGCACGGGCGTCAGCGCGGTTCCTGCGGCCCCGCCAAGAACAAATGCTAGAAAACTTCTTCTATCTATCTTCATATAATTTTCCCCGTAGACCTAAGCACATTTATATTTTGAAAATAATCGTTTAACCGATTGTATTGTGGTGGAGGTACGCATCGATTACTTATGACACACAAAACAGCCCCCCCTGAGAGTCTGAACGCTGTTTTGGTTGACGTTTTCTCTTATATGACACTCCGAGCAGTCATCCATTTTCATGCGATCCCATGAATTGCGTTTAATACCGGCGATATTTCGGCCCCAGATATCCCGGCTGTAACCGGAGATGCGGTTTTCTTCATAAATCTTCAAGCTCTCGGATTCGCCGATATGCCCGTGGCAGGTGACACATTCCATTTGGCCCATTTTCACATGGGCGACATGTGAAAAAAATACATTTTGGGGCTGGCGGGAATAGATCAGCCAGGGAACCTCCCGTCCCTTGGCAACATATTCGTTTACGAATTTTGCTTCCTCAGGATCCTCACCGTTGACCTCTTCATGGCAATCGATGCACTGGGCCAGTTTGGGAACTCCGGAAAACGTCCCGTCTTCCCTGAAAAAATGACAGCTATCGCAGCTATCATCAACCTCCTCTTCGTGAAGGAGGTGGTTGAAATCGACGGGCTGTCTTTTCTGTGAGTAGAGAACCTGAGGGAATATCACCCAGCCGACAATAAGACTGGCAATCAACCCGAGCGAAAAAAACAGAACAATCGCGATTCCGGCCCCATTCTCAGTATCGTTTTCCGGCCCTGGTGTTTTAGAGGAGGGAGTTATCGGTTGTGGATCCGCTGCTTCTGTGGAAACATCGTTGGCTTTCTCGTCGGTACTCATGCAAACTCCGTTAAATTAAAGATTATTAGGTTGGGAAGGCCTGCTGCCCAGGGTATGTCATTTGGCAGAATCCAGCGCCGCACCGAAACCAATGCTGCTAAAAAATCATGTATTTTCAGAATATTACGATTTCGCTACGTACCTCAATACCGGAATTAAGCCTGCGGTTGTGTACCCTATCGATCCGGTTTTTGTCAAGGGAAAATCATTGGCTAAATGCCCCGTAACTGTGCAGGCCGGGCAACAAATTGACACCAAAATACGTAAATAAAACGGCGGCAAATCCGACAAGGGACAAATAGGCGATGCGCTTGCCGCGCCAGCCGCGGGTAAACCTTGCGTGCAGCAAAGTGGCGTATACGAACCACGTGATCAGCGACCAGGTTTCCTTGGGGTCCCAGCCCCAATACCGGCCCCAGGCCGAGTTGGCCCAGACAGCACCGCTGATAATGCCCACCGATAAAAACAGAAAGCCAAACAACGTCATTTGATAGCCGAGTTCGTCTAAAATTGAGGGCTCCGGAAACATAGCCAGCAACCGGTCTTTAAGATCCGACGGTAATCGTCGCGCAAGCAGAACGCAAACATAAAAAAGGACGCAGATCGGCACTGCAACAATTACCGCCATCGCCCAGCTGCCCACCAACAGAACCCTGCTAAACAGAAAAACGACTATAAATAAGGTCAGCGGCTTGGCAAAACTCATCCAGGTAACCTCTTCCTCGTCGCGCCCCTGCTTTATCAGATACATGGCGCTAATGCCGAAGGCCAGGGCAAAAGCAGCGTAACCGATAAAGCACGTAATCACATGTGCGATCAACCAGTTGCTTTTTAAGGCCGGAAGCAGGGGCTGGATTTCATTGGATATACCGGGCTTTAAGGATGCATAGGCCATTACCAGAAAGGCAAGCGGCATCGCAAAAACACCGATACTGCGATTGTTGGCCCTGCGCTCGACGACCAGATAAATCAGGGTAATGGTCCAGGCAAAAAAGACCAGCGACTCGAATAAATTGGAAAAGGGTGCATGGCCGATCCCCATACGATAGGACTCCACCCAGCGCAATAAAATCCCGGCGGTGTTGCCCACCAGGCCGATCAAGGCCACCCCGGTTGCCAGCCTGCCGGCGAACGGTTTTTTAAATACCCACGCAAAGACGTATAAAAAACCGGCCAGCCCGTATATAAAGGTAATGATGGATAAGATAAGGGAACTGTTCATGTTTTTCCTCATTCAAGCATTTCGCGTTACGCGTTTCGAGTTGCGGGTTAAAATATTGCAATTTAGACTCTGCTGCGCATACCACGCAACTCGCAACACGTAACGCGCAACAAAAGAGTGAACCCAATCCTCAAATAGGCCAGAGTTTATTGAAATTGAAAGCTCCCACCATGGAGGACCTTTTTTGGGGTTATGG
>JASFIU010000029.1:0-18842 GCA_050122495.1 Desulfobacterales bacterium
TCTGACGACATCATTCTGAAAGAAGAAATCACCGAGGTCATCCAGACCGCCGATTTCTTATCCCTACACGTACCCCTGACCGAAAACACCAAAGGATTGATGGGAAGTGCCCAATTTGAGTTGATGAAACCCGGCGCCTTTTTGATTAACACCTCGCGCGGGGAGGTTGTGCAGGAGGACGCCCTGGTGGACGCGCTCAAAAATAAAAAATTCGCCGGTGCGGGTCTGGATGTGTTTGAAAATGAACCCCCCGATGTCAAGAACCCGCTCTTTGAATTGCCAAACGTGATCGCCACACCCCACACGGCCGCTCTGACCATGGAGGTTGTTGCCCAACTGGCCCGGGGCTCGGCTGAAAATGCACTTAATGTTTTGGAAGGAAAAAAGCCGTCTTACAGTCCGAATTGGGATATCGTGAAGGCGAGAAAGGGATAAGGGCTGGAGTAGTGGAGTAAAATCGATTGCGGATTTTAGATTGCAGATTGCGGATTGAAATATCCAACATATCGCACATTCAAAATCCGCAATCCGCAATCTGCATTCCGAAATCCTGAGTGCTCCAGTGCTCCAAATTAATTAGATGTGAAAGCACCAACCATGTATTACCATCTTTTGGATTATAGTTGCATAAATCTAATTATCGATCATCTCATTTAAAGCGAGGTTAAATATGGCAGAAGAAATGTGGACCTATGCAATGGAAAAAATGTCATATCCCGACGTGCAGGAGATCCTTAAAACCACCGATGTCGTTCTGATTCCAATTGGAAGTCAGGAAAAACACGGCCCCCACATCCCCCTGGCAACCGATTCAATTGCCACCATCGAAACCACCCTGCGCGCGGCCCAAAAGGCCAAAGTCCCTTATACCCCCTTAATCCCGGTGGGATACTCACCCCATCATATGGGGAAATTAAATCAGGGTATTGGAACCTTGACTTTCAGCGGCGAGACCCTCAGGCGAATTATTTATGAAATTGGCCGCAGCCTCATATTTCACGGATTTAATAAATTGATCTACACCAGCCAGCATGCTTCCAACACCAAGGTGATAGATGAAGCCCTGCGCCGCTTACGCTATGAGACCGGTTGCTTTTGCGCCTGGTATATGACCCCCACGGAGCGTAAGACCCAGGTGATCAATGAAATTTTAGATGAAAAAATTGCTTGGCATTCCGGTGAGATGGAGACCGCCCAGTGTCTGGCCTATGATGAATCCAGTGTTCACATGGATCGGGCCGAAGCCAAAAAAGCCCATGCGCCGGAATGGCTGGGGCCGGAATTTGCCAAAACCGACGGTGTGCCCACGGTGATCTTCCAGGGAAGCGAAAATATTTTTATCCCCATGGAGCATCACGAGTACGCTGAAGACGCCACCATCGGCGATCCCCATCTGGGCACCAAGGAGAAGGGCGAACAGATCTTTGAAAAAGCTTCAGACAATCTGGCGGATTTTGCCAAAGAAGTCCAAAAAATTAAGGTCGAGATCAAAGCTCGGGATTACGACTTCAGGGCCTGGTAAATATATCCCGCCGGCGGATTAATTGGTTTTACCGGCCGGCCGTTTAGAGCCAATCAACGCGCTAGATAAACATGACATGAGACTCCAGGACAAAGTTGCATTTATCACCGGAGCTGCGGGCGGGATGGGCATGCAGTTTTGCCGTGCCTTTCTCGAAGAAGGTGCCCGGGTTCTGGTGACCGATATGACTGCCGAGATGGTTGACACTGCGATTGCTGAGCTGAATTCTCCGGATTCTGTTATCGGCGCCGTGGTGGATGTCTGCAAACGATCTTCCATCGAAGCGGCCGTGGCCAAGGCGACCGACAGTTTCGGTCGGCTGGACATTCTGGTAAACGTTGCCGGCGGTGCACTGCATACACCTCACAAATTTAATGAGATTGACGAAGCGGCCTGGGACAAGGTGCTGGATGTCAATTTAAAAGGCACTTATTTGTGCAGTCAGGTCGTGGTTGAGCAATTTCGAAAACAGGGCGACGGGGGCAAAATCGTAAACATTTCCGCCTTAGCCGGACGCTGGCTGGGCTCTCTGGCAGGCTGCCATTATACGGCCGCAAAAGCCGGGGTCATCGGTTTGACCCGGCATCTTGCTTATGAATTGGGACCCGAAGGCATTCATGTGAATGCGGTTGCACCGACCATTACCCTGGCCAGCCAGCGTTTGATCGATTTATGGGAATCAAGGACGGAGGAATACAAAGAAAAGGTCGTTTCACAGATCCCCTTGCGGCGGTTGAGCACACCGCAGGAAGTAGCGGCCGGAGTGATCTTTCTTTGCACGGATGAGGCCAGTTATATGACCGGGGTGACCCTGGATATTAATGGAGGTCGGTTTTTTAGCTAAGGAGAGCGATAGTCGTGATTTTTGAAAACAGCATGAAAAGGGCTTTGCGGGACGGAAAGGTGGTCTTCGGACCCATGGTTTCTGAAATCCGCAGCCCGGGTATCGCTCTTTTGTTTGCGCAGTCCGGTTTTGATTTTTTCTTTATCGATTTAGAGCATTCCTGTATTTCCCTTGAAACTGCCAGCGACATGATCCTGGCGGCGCGAGCCGCCAATATTCCCGTTATTGTCAGGTCCTCGAGCCGCGAATCCGCCGAAAATCTTTCGAGACCCCTTGATTCGGGGGCTTCAGGTCTTCTCATCCCCCAGATTCGAACCCGCCGGGATGTTGAAAATGCTGTGAAATGGTGCCGTTACCAGCCCCTGGGGGAACGGGGCATGGGTCTGTCGCGTCAGCACACCTTTTTCGAAGCCGGAGACGCTTTAGACACCATGCGCCGGCTCAATGAAGAAGTTCTGATTGTCCTTCAAATCGAGCATAAAGATGCGATTGAAAATTTGTCCGAGCTTTTAGCGGTCCCCGGTATCGATGCAGCCTTCGTGGGGCCGGCGGATCTTTCAGCCTCATATGGCAAACCCGGGCAAAGCGATGATCCCGAGATCCAGGATGCCGTCGCCCGGGTGATCGAGGTATCCAGGGCCAATGGGGTCATTCCCGGAATTCATACGAGTTCGGTGATAAAAGCCAGGTATTGGATTGGCGAGGGAATGAAAATGATCGGCTTCTGCACGGACATTAAACTGATTCAGCAAGTTTGCAAAGCCTCCGTTGAGGAGCTACACAACGCGATGTCAGCAACCTAAAAATAAATATTGGTTTAGATGGTATGCGCGAGCTTAGTGAACGAGATATTCTGAAAATTTGTTACCTCTATTATCAAGAGGAAAAGACCCAGGAAGAAATTTCAGGGCTGTTTGGTGTCAGCCGCTTTAAAATCAGCCGCACCTTAAAAGAGGCCAAGCGCAAAGGTTATGTGACCATCACGATCAATGATCCCAGAGGCGATTTTGCGGAGAAAGAGATCGCGCTGGCGAACAAATTCGGTCTCGAACAGGTAATCGTTGTTAAAGTCAATGAATTTAGCGAGAAGACGGCCATTGATCAGGTGGCTGAAGCTGCGGCCCAATATCTCCGGCAAATCGTCGGAAGCTATCGTGTTTTGGGGGTAACCTGGGGTCGCACGGTCTCCCGCGTGGTGACCCACCTAAAACCCATTGAAGTAAAAAATCTGACCCTGGTGCAGATCGGCGGCGGCCTGGGAACGATAGAGGGTACCGACAACAACATGTTAACCATGATGCTGGGGCAAAAGCTGGGCGCCAAAGCACATGCGATTCCGGCACCGGTCATCGTCCGAAATCGATCCATTCGCGATACGCTGTTTAAGGAAGGTAAAATTCAACAAACCCTTGAAATTGCTAAAAAAGCGGATCTGGTTCTTTTCGGCATCGGGGTTATCGGAAGGCAGGGGTTACTCTGGCGTTCAGGGTTTTTGCACAAGGATGACACGGTTAAGCTAAAAAAAGCCGGGGCGGTGGGACAAATATGCGGACGCTCATTTAATGCCCAGGGCCAAAACTGCCTGGATGAACTGGATGATCGCACCATCGGTCTAAATCTTGATCAGATCAGAAGAATACAACACAAAATCTGTATCGCCATCGGTCAGGAGAAAGTCGCCGCGATTATCGGCGCCTCCAGGGGCAAATTACTAAATGTCCTGGTTACCGATGAAAATACTGCGGCCAGCCTTTTAAAAAAAGAAATTACGACAAAGGCTGTTAAAACAAAACATTTAACTTCAGATAGTGCCGTGTTGAGCTGATTTTTACATGTACCCGAACGATTTTGAAAATCGAGGCACGAACGGAAAGGAGGTGATCGCACAACCCGTCGGATAGAGACTCGTTTAAAATCGAGCACTTTCCTTCATCATTCAAACCAAATAAGGAGGGATATTGGAATGAAAAGGATTATTACCATATTGGCCATTTTTGCATTGATTTTTGCCTTTGGCGCCAACATGGCTCTGGCAGCCGAAAAAAAGCCCAAAGAGTACAATCTGCATTTTATCACCGGGCTGAGTGGTGCGCTGGCGCATGCCGCTCAAACTCAGAAATTAGCGGTTGAGTTGCTCGTAGAGCAATATAACGCCAAAGGCGGATTGAATATGCCCTGGGGCAAGGTTCCGATCGAGCTTTCCATCGCAGACGATGAGATGAAGCTGGATGTCGGCGTTCGCCGTTTCCGGGAAGCGGTCGAATCCGGTGCCCACGGCGTCAGCGGCAGTATTTACAACCCTATGTCGGCGGCGCTGAACGAGGAAACCAAGATTACCGGTACGCCTTACATCCCCGGTTGCGTTCCGGCCCTGGACGCCTTTAAAAAGGGCAACCCGGCGCCAGCCACCTACTCGGTGGCATTTACTCCCTGGAGCATCGGCTATCTTACGGCAGATGCGCTGGTGAACGGCCTGGGTAAAAAGACCTTCTTCTGGCAGATCCGACCCGATTCCTGGGGAACGGTCACCCTGCAGGGATTTGAAGACGGCATCAAAGAATTCGGCGGCAAGATTCTGGGCGTAGAACAGCTGCCCAAGGGTGCCCCGGACTATTCAGCGGTGATCAACAAGGCTCTGGCAGCCAAACCGGATGTCTTTATTACCAACATGTTTGGCGGCGATGCGGTTGCCTGTATCAAACAGGCCTACGACATGGGCCTCCACAAGACCAGTATGCTGGTCAACAGCTGGACCACCTATGAAGTCGCCATGGGTATCCCAGCTGAGGCCGCTGAACAGCTGTATGCCCTGACCTATTACTATTATGACATGGATGACTTTTCCCCTGAACTGGCAGCGGCGGGCAAGGCGCTGCGCGAAGACCATATGAAAAAATATGGCTCTCCGCCGGATGCCTATGCCGTGCTGGCTTACACCGCGGTGGATGTCCTGTTGCAGGCGACCGAAAAGGCCGGCAGTGTTGATGGCAAAGCGGTCGGCAAAGTCCTTGGATCTGCGACGTTTAACACCGTCAAGGGACAGATGACCTTCAGAGAAGACCATCAGATGCAGGGCAAAGCCTTGGCTTTCTTTGTTAAAGGCAAAGCCGCCAGCAAGAAAAAGAACAAATTTGATGTGTTTGAGATCATTGGTGCATACGGCGGTGAAAAAGCGCTGCCGCCATTGAAGAATCTCGGTTACTAATCGTTAATATTTGAGATCGACGGTTTCGTTTCGGGGGAGGAAACGCCCCCGAAACGACCGCCGTCACAAGGGCGTTTTCCCTTTCAAGAGGTTAAAGATGGACAAACAGCCAGTCATGGCCACCCAGGGGGTCACAAAAAGATTCGGAGACTTTGTTGCAATCAATAACGTTGATTTTGAACTGGATAATAAGGAAACATTGGGCATTATCGGTCCCAACGGGGCCGGGAAAACAACTTTTATCAATCTTCTCAGCGGATTTTATCCGCCGGAAGAAGGCCAGGTGTTTTACCACGGGCGGGACATCACCGAACTATCGCCGGCCAAACGGGTTAAACTGGGCATCACCCGAACGTTTCAGCTGGTGCATGTCTTTGACAATTTAAGTGTCTACGAAAACCTGGGGCTTGCGTATTATCGTTTAAAAACAGACTCTGCGTTTACCTTCGGTATGTTTTCAAGCAATTTGCGACAGAAGGCAATCAAGCCTAAAGTTGACGAATCCTTAGAAATGCTTGAATTGGACCACCTGAGCGATGAGCCCGTCTCCAGCCTGCCGCTGGGCAGCAAAAAAAGACTTGAAATTGCCATGGCCTTTGTCTCGGATCCTGAAATTATCATCTTTGATGAACCCTTTTCGGGTCTGGGCGACCAGGAAATTGATGAGGTGGTCGGCGTATTGAAAAAATTCACCCATGACAAGACCATTCTGGTAATCGAACATAAGGTTTCCAAGCTCGAGGAATTCGTCGATCGGCTCGCGGTGATGCATGAAGGCGAAATCATTGCCTGCGGAGAGGCCCAGTCCACGCTCGCTGATCCGAAGGTTCGAGAATGTTACTGGAAACTGGAAACATAATTAAGGCAGGTTAATAATGATGAACGACACATTGCTAAGCGTTAAAGACCTCAACGTCTCCTACCAGACGTTGCACGTTTTATTCGATATCTCCATTGAAATCAGGGAAGGCGAAGTGGTCGTCGTGGTCGGTCGTAACGGGGCGGGCAAAACCACCCTGTTTCGAACCGTGGCCGGCTTCCTGAACCAAACCTCGGGGGCAATTACTTTTAAAGGACAGGATATCGGCAATCTGCCCGCCTATGAGGTTGCCGTTCGCGGGCTCAAATACATTCAGCAGGATAAACACGTGTTTGCGGATCTGTCCGTACGGGAAAACCTCGAACTGGGCAGTTATGCCACCAAGGATTATGAGTGGGACCGGGTGCTGGTTCATTTTCCCAAGTTAAAAACCCTGATGGACCGCAAAGGCGGCAATCTCAGCGGTGGGGAGCGCCAGATGCTTTTAATGGCTCAATCCCTTCTGGGCAAGCCGGAGCTGGTGCTGATGGATGAGCCCACCGAAGGTTTGGCGCCGCATGTCATCGATGACTTGAAAAAAGTTTTTAAAGAAATCAGCAAGCAGAGCACCCTGGTGATCATCGAACAAAATTTGCCTCTAACCGCCGAGGTTGCTGATCGCGTATACGCCATGAAAGAAGGCAAACTTGTTGCCGAAATCACCGAAAAAAAAGAAATCCAGGATCTAGAGTTTGAAAAATATCTATAGGACTTTAGTGGTTGTTAAAAAACGTTCCTGTATTCAAACTTTTTTTCTACAACCATTTATGCCGCACTTCCTTTGTTCGGAACATTACATTGGAAAGCGGTAAATACTGAATCGATTCGAAGTTCGACGATTAGGGGGTAAGATGGACAAGGACAATAAGCTTTCAAGGTACATTCGGGGGCCGCTTATTCTGGTCGCGTTGCTCGTGATTGCGAGATTTCTGTTTCCGAGCAAAATGACCTTCTTCTGGGAAGTCAGCACCTTTGGCATTTACATCATCGCCAATGATATTCTCTATGGATATATGGGTATGGTTTCCTTCGGCCAGCCCTTTTATCTGGGTGTGGGGGCATACGCGGCCGCCATCTATCTGGCGCATATCGGCCACAATATTTTCATTGCCATCGCCCTGGCCATCCTGGCGGGCCTGGCGACCGGGTTGATCCTCGGTCCGGCCTATATCCGGCTGCGGGGGGATTATTATGCGCTGATCAACGCGGCGACATGTGCCATGGGGCTGTTTATGGTGGAAAAGGTCCTGTATCCGATTACCAACGGTGATGACGGCCTCTGGTATCGTTCGAGTATGCATCAAACGCCATTTCTGAATCTAAAAATGCCCAGTGATGTCTTCTGGTTTACCATGATCATTCTGGGTTTGGTGATGATCTTTTATACCTGGCTGGACCGATCGACCCTGGGGGCGGCTTTTAGAGGAATGAAGGCCAGTGAGAACAAGATGAAATTTTTGGGCTACGATACCTTCAAGTTAAGGTGGTTAGGCTATACCATGATGTGTACTCTAGCGGCTCTGGCCGGCTCCCTGTATGCCATCAATTATGGATTTGTAAATCCCAGCATCTCCGAGCCCGCCCGGGCGGCCGAGGTGCTGGTGGCCACGCTGCTGGGCGGGCCCGGAAGCGTTTACGGGCCCTTTTTCGGGACGCTTGCCTTTCTCGGGATCAAAGACATTGTCAGTGCATTCATGGACCGCTGGGAGCTGGCGGTCGGCATTCTGACAATTTTGGTCTGCTTTTATTTTGAAGGCGGCGTTTGGGGCACGATTCAGACCATTGGTGCCAAAATTAAGGGGCGGGCAATCAAATCGGGAACTGCGGTGCCGGGTGAAACCGCAGGATCGAGCAAAAGTTAAGATTTACCGTAAAAAAAGAGGAACAAACTATGTTTGACTTATACCTTTCTGCCGTCATCTTCGGACTGGGGATCAGCGGCATTTTGTTTCTGGTATCCATCGGCATATCCATTGGATTCGGTCTGATGCGTATTATCAATATGGAGCAGATGGTCTATTACACCTTTGGCGCCTATATGACCTTTGCCCTGGTTTCGAGCACGGGCAGTTTTATACTGGGCCTGATCGCCGGCACCCTGGTGGCGGCCACGGCCGGATTTCTGGTAGAGACGCAGCTGCTGCGCCGGGTATACGGCAAAGAGTTGATGTTTACCATGGTGGTCACCTTCAGTGCGTTCATGATCGGAATCGGGCTGGTTCAGTATATCTTCGGTCTGGCCAGCAAGCCGGTGGGAATGCCCTTCCGGGTGATTATTCCCATTGGGGGCGCCCAGGTTCCGCTTTACCGCCTGATGGTATTTGTCATCGGTGTGTCGGTGTATTTCTTAATCTGGGCATTTCTCAATAAAACGATTATCGGTAAAGCCATCCGTGCCGGGATTGAAAACCCAGACCAGGTCCAGGGTCTGGGTATTAATATCCGCAAAATTTTCACGATCACATTTGTGGTTGCCAGCGGTCTGGCCGGGTTTGGCGGTGCCCTCAATGCACCCCTGGTGGGGGTTGCCCCCTACATGGGTTTTGACATGCTGCTGTTTGCCTTTATTACGGTCATATTGGGCGGTCTGGGCAGTATCAAAGGCACCCTGGTGTCGGCCTTAATCATGGGACAGGTCATGTCGGTGGGCGGAACCATTTACGGACCCCTGGCATTTGTGGGGCCCTTTATGGTGATGTTTGTCGTCATATTGTTCCGGCCCACGGGTCTTTATGGTGTCAAAGGCCGGGCCTTTGGATTTGAGGAATAAACCCACGAAGGTCTGACAGACGCTTTCAAGAGAACGCAGACGACCGGATCTATGACGGCTGTCTGCGTTATCTTTTGGAAATGGTTTCAAAGCCCCATCTAGTGGCCGATGGCTGCGTTGTCCCGCGAATTTAAATGCTCACAATAAATAAGTGAACTAAAGTTTAAAGTGATCTAAAGTGACTAAAGTTGTGGAATTCTGTTTATTTAAAGATGGAGCCCAGCGACGCCTTAACTTTAGTCACTTTAGGCAATTTAGTTCACTTTAGGCACTTTTAGCCCTTGTACCTGACCTGGGGCTTTGAAACCATTTCAAGGCATTTCGCGTATAAGTGATTGGATTTATCTATAAAACTGGAAAGGAAATCAGCTATGACAGCCCCCTTTAAAAAGCAATCGGAAGTCGAATGGGAACCCCATTTTATGACCGACAACGGCAAGATTAAATGGATTTATACCCGCGAAAAGGATGATTCCCCGATAACCGTAATGCAGGTGCGTTTGCACAAAGGCGTTACCTTGCCCGACCATGTGCATCCGGATCAACCGGATCTGATTTACGTGCTCGAGGGTAAAGCCACGATGTTCATAGACGGGGTCGGCGAGTTTCCGGCCGAGGCCGGCATGATCATCCAGGTGCCGCCCAACACCAAGCATGCGATCCGCGATATTGAAGAAGATATCCTGCTCTACAATGTTTTTGCACCGGCCATTCCGTATAAAAAAGGTAAGGAGTAAAATTGTCCCCGGCCAAAGCGGTGCCACGCCCTCATATAGGGGATTATGATGTAATCGTCATCGGCGCCGGCATCATCGGCGCCATGATCGCCCGGCAACTCTCCAAATTTCAGGGGCGCTTCGCGGTTGTGGAAAAAGCGGCTTTTCCCGGATGCGGGGTTTCCAAGGCGAGCCTGTCTCAAATCCACCTGCCGGATTTTTGTCCGCCGGGATCATTGAAGGGCAAACTCTGCCGGGACGCGCCCGCCCGCTTTAAAAAATTAGCCGGCGAACTGGGTGTTCACTATCGCGAAGTTGATGAGCTCTGGCTGGCGCTGGAACCGGCGCAGGTGGCCCATCTTGAGGCTGCCAAAGCACGCGCGGAATCACATGGCACCAGCGGTTTTGAAATCATCAGCCCGCAACGGATACGTGAGCTCGAACCTCATGTCACGCCCCAGGCCGTGGCCGGCCTTTACGCCAGGGGTTTAGGCGTCATTTATACACCGCAATGGAATTTTGCGCTGATTGAAAATGCCGTCCAAAACGGTGTGCAGCTGCATTTGCATACAGAAGTTAATGCGATTGCCAAAACACAATCAGGGACCTACCGCATCACCACCAATCAGGGGGTGCTGACTTCAACGTATGTGATTAACGCCGCCGGGCTATATGCCGATGAAATTGCCTGGATGGTTGGCGATCGACATATTCATTTGTCCCTGCGCAAAGGGACCATGTTGATCTTTGATAAATCTGTTTCCCATCTGGTACATCATATGATCTTCGGGACGTTTAGTGAATCACACAGCCAGGATATTGCCCCCACGGCTCACGGGAATCTAATCCTGGGGGTGCACTATGTGCCGACAGATAATAAAAAAGATACCCGCGTCAGTCGGCAAGATATTCAGCGAACCTTCAAACTGGGCCGGGAACTGGTTCCGGCGTTGTCACCCAAAGACATCATTACCAGTTTCGCCGGGATTCTGGCGAAACCGGATATGACGCACGAAGGAGATTTCTATATTGCAGCATCTCAACATTCTGCCCGGGTGATTCATGTGATCATCGGCGCCCCGGGGCTGAGCGCGGCACCAGCTGTCGCCGAATACGTGATTCAATTGCTGGCGGATGCCGGTATGCCCGCCGAGGAAAAGACCGGTTTTAATCCCAAATGTGGCGAATGGCCGGCATTCGAAATGGCCTCCATCGCCGAAAAGCAGCAGATGATTAATGAAAATTCAAAATACGGCCACATTGTTTGCAGATGTGAGCAGGTCAGCGAAGCGGAACTGTTAGCCTCCATCCGCCGCGGAGCGCATACGATGGATGCGGTTAAACATCTGACCCGCGCCGGCATGGGACGCTGCCAGGGGGGATTTTGCGGCCTGTTCGTTTTAAAATGTCTTGCCGATGAGCTGGGAATCGCGCCCACCCAGGTGACCAAAAGCGGGCCGGGATCCCATCAGATCGTGAAAATGACGAAGGCTGCGATAGGTAAATAATGATGACAACAGCACTTAATCTTGATCTGGCGATTATCGGATCCGGTCCTGCCGGCTTGGCGGCGGCGGTAAAAGCCAAGCAGCTGGGCATTCAGGATGTGGTTGTCTTTGAAAGAGATGAGCGGCCGGGTGGCATACTGCCGCAATGCATCCATAACGGATTCGGGCTTCAAAAATTCAAAACGGAATTAACCGGGCCGGAATATGCGAACCGCTATATCAAGATGGCCAAAGCCCATTCTGTCGATATCGAACTGGATACCATGGTTTTGGAGATCGGCAAAAACAGAGCCCTTACGGCCGTCAGTGAAACCGGCGGTATCCGAACGTACCGATGCAAGTCGATTATTCTTGCCATGGGATGCCGCGAACGGCCGCGCGGTGCCATTGGCATTGCCGGAACCCGGCCGGCCGGAATTTTTACAGCCGGCCAGGCGCAAAGAATGGTCAATATCGAAGGCTATATGCCGGGAGAGACGATCGTCATTTTAGGATCCGGGGATGTCGGTATGATTATGGCGCGTCGCCTGAGCCTCGAGGGTGCCGAAATCAAGGCCGTTATCGAGGTGCAACCTTATACCAGCGGGCTCATCCGCAATGAAGTGCAGTGCCTGCACGACTTTGACATTCCGCTGCGGTTGAGCCATACGGTTGTTGAAATTCATGGCGAAAAACGCGTTGAAGGGGTTACGGTGGCAGAAGTGGATGAAGGCTGGCAGCCGCTGAAAGGCACCGAACAGTTTATCGCCTGCGACACACTGCTGCTTTCCGTCGGGCTGATCCCCGAAAATGAGTTGTCCAAAATGGCCGGGGTGTCCATTGACCCCTCGACGGGCGGCGCTTATGTCGATGAATTGTTGGAAACCAACGTGCCGGGGATCTTTTCATGTGGCAACGTCTTACACGTCAATGACTACGTGGATGAGGTTTCCAATGAAGGCGAAATCGCCGCCCGGGGTGCAAAGAGCCGTATCAAAGGCCGGCTGGCGGGCAAAAGGAAGAAGATCGCCTTAGTCGGAAATAATACCATCGGACAAATCGTGCCGCAAACGATCAGCGGGCAGCGGCCGGTAACGCTTTGTATGCGCGTCAATCGTCCGATGGAGAAACTGACGCTGCGGGTCGGCGATATATTTAAAAAAAGAATTCCCTATGCACGCCCGAGTGAGATGATCCAAATTCGGCTTCCTAAAAAGATCCTGGGTGAATTAAAACCGTCAACCGCCCGTTTAAACGTAAGCTGCGAGGAACGTTAGCCCATGAACAACCTGCAAGAATTGATCTGCATCACCTGCCCCAAAGGCTGTGTTACCAAAGTCTGGAGGGAAAAGGGCGATACAAAGATCGAGGGCAAGATATGCAAAAAGGGAAAGGAATATATCAAGCAGGAGTATATGGAGCCCAAACGGATACTGACGTCCACGGTGGTTGTCGACCACAGCATGGTCAAAAGGCTACCGGTTCGAACCCGCGAGGCGATTCCCAAAAAAGAACTGTTTGCGGCCATGCATGAATTATCCGAAATCCGGGTAAAACCACCCGTAGAGATCGGCGCGGTCATTATTTCGAATTTGTTAAATACCGGCGTCGATGTGATTGCATCCGATGATTTGTTATAAATAGGCTCAAAATTTGCAGTTTATTTTGCAATTCTGAGAAAAAAGTTCCAAAGGTGCTGTGAAGTTAGAAGTGCCTAAAGTGCCTAAAATGATCTAAAGTGACTAAAATTAAGGAATTCTGTCTTTTTTATAAAAGATGGAGCGCCACGCGGCGCAAGCGCCTGCGCTGCGCGAGCGACACCTTGACTTTAGGCACTCCAAACTTTAGTTCACTTTAGTCACTTATTCTAATTGGGGCCAGGCCCCTAATTTAAAACGGAGGTATTCCCATGACGAAAAAGGTTTCAGGCGTCTTCGCGCCGATCTCAACCCCTTTTATCGATGATGAGGTGTCGTTTGATCGGTTTAAAGAAAATATTAAGAAATACAGCGGGACGCCGTTAAATGGATATTTGGTCCTCGGCAGCAACGGCGAAAACAAGAGCCTCACCGAGGATGAGAAGCTAAAGCTGCTGGAGATCGTACTGCAGGAGAAAGCCGCCCATCAACTGGTCATGGCCGGGACCGGTTATGAATCCACGCGTGAGACCATCGCCTTTTCAAAAAAGGCCCAGGCGCTCGGTGCGGATCTGGTTTCGCTGGTTTCGCCTTCATATTTCAAAAAAAGTCTTACCGATGACGCCTTGATCGGATATTACACTCAGGTGGCCGAGGCGCTGAGCATCCCGGTATTTGCCTATAATGCACCGGGATTTACGGGGTTGACGATATCGGCCGCTGTGATTGAAGCTATTTCACAACATCCCAATATCGGCGGGATGAAAGATACATCACCGGCCGGGCTTGCCGGCTATCTGGAAGTTTGCGCAGACGATTTCGATGTGCTGGCCGGTAGCATGAACACCCTTTTCATCGGTCTTTCTCTGGGCGCTTCCGGCGGGGTGATCTCGCTGGCAAATGCATTTCCGGAGGCATGCTGCGCCTTATACGAGGCCTTCACCGGCGGTGATGTCGCCGCGGCCCGCCAGGTGCATTCCAGGCTTTTCCGGCTGAATAAAGCGGTGTCCGGTGCTTCCGGGGTCGCAGGGGTCAAATATGCCATGGAACTGGGAGGGTATCACGGGGGCAACCCGCGCCTGCCACTGCTGCCGATCAAAGACGCCGATAAGCAACGCATCAAAAATGCGGCCGAAGCTGCCGGCGTGCTGTGAAGACCGGGTGAATGACCATCGATGGAAGCAAAGGAGGACCGGTAATCATGAAGACCATGGTCCTGTCGCAATACAATACGCCGCTGGAAGTACACGACCGAGAAATTCCGGAAGCTGAACCGGGTGAAGTTTTGTTGAAAGTAAAGGCCTGCGGTATCTGTCAGACCGACCTGAAAATCATCCGGGGCGCCATTCCGCCGCCGATCGTGACCTTGCCCCATGTGCTGGGACACGAAGTGGCGGGAGAGATCGCGGCCGTAGGCAACCATGTTTCCGGTGTGCAGGAAGGCGACGTCGGTGTCGTATACACCTATGTTACCTGCCAGAACTGCGAGTTGTGCCTGACAGGACGAGAAAACATTTGCGCTCAGCTTGAGCGCATCGGGTTTGAACGTGAAGGCGGGTTCACCGAGTACTTAAAAGTTCCGGCCCAGAATTTTTGTTCCTTCAGCAAGGATCAGCCGGTTGAAAAAATGGCTATTCTGGCAGATGCCATCGGAACTCCTTACCATGCCATTACCGGTTTGGCGAAGGTTCGGCCGGGGCAGAACGTGTTGATCGTGGGTGCCGGTGGACTCGGTATTCATGCGGTTCAAATTGCTAAACTCTGCGGTGCCCATGTAACCGTTGTCGACCTGGATCCCAACGCCCGGGATCTTGCAAAATCTTATGGTGCCGATGAAGCGATCGATCCGGTTGATGCCGCCGAAGCCGTTTCTGATCAGACCGCGGGGTATGGCGTTGATGCTGTAATTGAAATTGTGGGACATCCCCAGACCCTGAATTGGTCCCTGCCGTCTTTAAAAAGCGGCGGCAAGTTAATCCTGGTGGGTTACGCACCTGAGAATCCCTTTGCGCTCAACACGATGATGATGCACTATAATGAATATGAAATTATCGGTTGTCGCTTTGTGACCAAAGCTGAGCTGCGCGAGCTGATCCAACTGGTTGAAACCGGCAAGATCAAACCGGTGGTTACCCAAACCTTTGCTTTCGATCAGGTCAATACGGCCTTGGAAACATTAAAAAAGGGTAAAAATCTCGGGAGAATCGTACTTGTTTTGGATTAACCAAAACAGGTTTCAGGTGTCAGGTGTCAGCAAACAAATGACAGAGAGTAGAAAACAGGGTTGAGAAATGGTGCCTACTTTCCCCGCTTTTACCATCTACCTTCTGACCGCTGATGTCTGAATCCTGACACCTGACACCCGAAACCTGAAACCAATAAATCTGCGGTACTCATATATACTATAAGACCAAAGGAGAAAATGGAACCATGATAACGTACACGATACGACCGATTTGTACCGGATACCAATTGCTGGATAAGGGCTGGTACGCCACATTTCGCCGGGGGCACGGTGAAATTATTGAACACCCTGTATTTGCTTTTCTGCTTGAAGGTGACGGGCGCAAAATACTGGTGGACACCGGCATGAGCGATACCGAACGATCCCAGAAATACCATCATGAGGGACGCCAGGACCCGGGGCAGGCCATTGACGAGCAGCTCGAGCGCCTGGGGGTCGGATTGGATGAAATCGAAATCATTATTTTCACCCATTTGCACTGGGATCATTGCTACAATGTCGAAAAGTTTCCCAGGGCCAAACTCTATTTAAGTGAACGTGAATATCGCTTCGCCCTAAACCCCATACCCTTCTACATGAAGTCCTATGAGCACCCATCGCTGGGAATCGGGTGCCCCTGGGAGAAATGTAAGTTTAATCTCGTCAAAGATGAAGAGGAGATCGTCGAAGGGATTCGTGCGTTTCAGACACCCGGGCACAGTCCCGGGCATATGGGCGTAGCGGTTCAGACCGAGAAGGGCATTTACGTTTTAGCCGGGGATCTGGTGTTTGTCAGAGAAAATCTGGAACCGGATGAAGAGACCGGCTGGCCGTTTTACCCGCCGGGTAGATTTTACAACATTCTGGAATTATGGCACAGTATCGAGGATGTCATCCGGCGGGCGGACTACGTCATGTTGACCCATGATCCCTCTCATTTTGAGCAGGAAGTATATCCTTAGGAGGAGATAATACTATGAAAAAGATTGCGATCGGATGCGACCCGAATGCGGCCGAACTTAAAGAGGTTGTCAAACAGCACTTAACCGACCTGGGTTATGAATATGAGGATTATGGAAGCGACGATCCCATCTATGCCAATGTGGGCATCAAGGTGGCGGAACAGGTGGCAGCCGGCGTTCATGAGCGCGGTATTTTGATTTGCGGAACCGGCATCGGTATGTGCATTGCCGCCAACAAAGTGCCGGGCGCTTATGCCGCCCTGTGCGCTGATGCATATTCAACCGAGCGTTCGGTCAAAAGCAATAACGCCAATATCATGACCATGGGTTCCCAGGTGACAGGTTCAGAGCTGGCCAAAAGCCTCGTAAAAATATGGATGGAGTCCGAATATGTCCCCGGCGGGCGCTCACAGCCGAAAATTCAGCGGATCTACGACTACGCCAAGGATTCGAGCCAGAAAGGATAGACGTGATAGGGCTGAGATAACGAGTACGAGGACGACGACTAGTACGAGGAGGAATCTTGCATAATTTCGTACTCGCACTCCTCCTCGTCCTCGTTCTCGAGTTTGCTATTTAACTATAGCCTCCACCAGTGGCTCAGCTCCCGAATTCTTCGATAGCCGCTTTCAGCTCCGGATGCGTTTGGGCGAATTCTTCTATAGAAACTCCCTGGCTATAAGCTTCCCAGCCCTGCAGCAAACTGGCGGCCCCGGCTTTGGGGCCCATGGGATGGCCAAAGACGCCTCTTCCCGGGACGATACCAAAATCGATTGTTTTCAAGATCTCATGGAGCTCACCGGTGGACCCGGCCCATTGGCTGCCGGCCGGTACCGGCAGAGCGCGTTTCATTTTCCCCAGCGGCTGTAAGCATTCGTTTACATTTTCAAATACTTCCTCATCAGATGTTTTCATGCGGGCCCCGAAGCCGGCCAGAATAATGACGTCGAATCCGACCATGCGTTGCAGTTTGGTGATCAGTTTCGTATCAACACCGAAGTTGGGCATCCGCGTAAAGGGTGCGATAAAATCAAAGTGGGCGACTAAAGGCACCTGGGCGTGCTTGCGCACCATGCGCACCGCACTCAAACCCACCGTCATGGTGTTTAGCATCAGCGCATTGGCCCCGTTTTGGACCGCCATATCGTGTAAAGCGATCAGGCGATCCACCTCGTCGGTAATGTTGGCCAGATAAATGCTGGGCCGGCCGGTGATCTGTTCACATTCTAAGCGGACGTTTCCGACTCTGGCGGTGCGTTCGTTAAAAGGCGACCATTCCACGTCGCCAAGCATTTCATCATCTTTGGCAATATCCAGTCCGCCCAACCAGCTTTCGCGGGCCAGTTCGGCAAACGGTTCGGGCGGCAGGCCGATATTGGGTTTGATGACGCCGAAAAATAATGGGCGGTCATGGACGTCGAGCATATCGCGCAGGCCCGTGATACCGAATTTAGGGCCCTCAAAGTGTTGCAGATAATTGTCCGGAAATTCGATATCCAGCAATTTGATCAGTGAAATTCCGGGGGAGTAAAAGGCGCCTTCTCCGCAGGCCGCCGTCAATAAATTCGGCAGCTTGGGCCCGAAATTACCATGCGGATGGGCGATTTTAACCCGACAGGTATAGGATTTTTGATCGGGCGTTGCCGGCAGGACCATGGTCGGTTTTTCGAGGACCGCTTCTACTTCAAGATCCACGACTTTGGCGCCGAACTGTGGCCGCAGATCTTCATCAACACCCGGACGTTTCCATTGCGCGGTGGACTGCTCCTGACAGAGGTGTGCTGCCGCCTCTTCCGGATCGACAAAGGATTCAAAAAGATAGTCGAAAACCACATAGTCTTCCATGCTCAGTTTGGATCGATCAGAGAAGAAACCGTTTTTTGTGTCCTTATCCATTGTCACCTTTTCTATTTTTATGAATATTAAAGCGTTCGTCGGGTCGGCTCAAAAAGCTCACATGATTATGGTTGAGCCGGTTGGCCCGTTAGCCTGTTTGCCCGAAAAACATAAAATCAAACATTTTTCCGACTTCAACCGGCTAACCTGAAATCAGGATCCACCTTTTAAAATGGGTTTTACACTGTTTGCGACTCATCTTTTGGTTGTCGTGTGAGACCCATGTTAACTTTTCTGAATCAGTCCATGTAATTCATCAACGGCAGTTTGTGCGAATTCAGCGTCATTGATATGCATATCGACGACTTTGATGACGGCCTTTTTCGATGGGGATTTTTTTAATCCCGCCTCCAGGCCTTCCAGAAAGCCGGCATCCGACTCCGGCTCCCAGATCGGCCCGCCGGCTTTGTTGAGCTGGCTAAATCCCCGGCTGGGAACGAATACCGTTGCATATCCGTTGGATTGGCCCAGCCGCTCGGCAATGAACCGGCCCAGCGCGAACATCTCCTGATGGTTGGCTTTCACATGGGTGTGAATGGGATTATGAACCACATACTTTCGCTTTAAAATATCAGATGGGATATCTTCAACCGGCCCTAAGAGCAAAATGTCGGCGCAGCCGGGCGCAACGACCTGGGGTACTCCCCGGCGGCAACTGGCCTGCAGCCTTTCTGCTGTCGCCGGCATGATACCGCCGAATAAATAATCGGTAATATCATG
>JASFIU010000030.1:0-18712 GCA_050122495.1 Desulfobacterales bacterium
AAGTGCTTGCAGAATTTCTTGATGGGCGTGCCCCAATACCAGAACGATCCTGGCAAGCCTGGAGTTTAAGGCCGCATCCAATACCCATTCAATTAAGTATTTATCTTTCAGGCGCAAAAGCTGCTTGGGTTGGCCGAATCGTGTCGCGGCACCGGCCGCCAGGATAATACCGGCCGTTTGGTTTTCCTGACTCATGATTTTACCTGAATTTTGTACGATGTATGTAAGATAACGATAACGAGTACGAGAACGACGACGAGGACGAGAAAGAACGTTGCATCAACTCGTACTCGTGCTCCTCCTCGTCCTCGATAACAGCATTTTTGATATGTCTAAAATACCATAGGGATATAACCCGCTTTGATGGAATCCGAAATCAAGGCCCCCACATAGTCCACATTAAAACCCAGTTCTTCAAGTTTGTCACTGGCGCCGGATTGATCGGATAAAAATTTGCAGGCAATCGGGGTCTTATAATCAAGCAATTGCGATGCGGCCTGGATGACTTCGTCATCTTCACAAACCAGGTTTTCGAAAGGACCGAAAAAGATCACTCTGACATCGTCAATCCACTTATTTTTCTGGGCATTTTTTGCATACAGGATACCGGTCAGGGCTTTGTCCTTTTCAGCAGTCGAGATGATAACCATAACTTTCGATGACATAATGACCTCCTTCGATAAGAAATCTTAGCGATCCTAACACAGGTCAACGCGATTTTCTACAGCAACTTTTTGACGAGTGGTTATATTGTCTGATATATGCACCTAAACTTTTAAAGGGAGCCGGCTATGCACTCTGAAAATTCGGAATATCTTAACGCAACACCCATCATCGATTCCGATTCTAAGGTAATTATTGATTTTGCCATGTCCACCGTTGCAGATGCGGATGATGACCCGATCTCAAAGGCCATCAACCTGTACTATGCTGTCAGAGATGGGATCTGGTATGATCCTTATCTTCCGTTTTATCGTCCGGAACATTATCGGGCCAGCAATGTGCTCAAAAGAGGGCGGGCCTTTTGTATCGGCAAGGCCTCGTTGTTATGTGCCCTGGGCAGAGCTTGCGGCATACCTTCGCGGGTTGCTTTCGCCGATGTTCACAATCATCTGGCGACCAAACAATTGATTGATTACCTGGGGTCTGATATTTTTTCCTACCACGGATTAACTGAATTTTATCTGGGCGGCAAATGGGTTAAAGCAACGCCGGCCTTCAACAAGGAGCTTTGTCGAAGAGCCAAGGTGACACCGCTTGAATTCAATGGTCGCGAAGATTCGATTTTTCAGCCTTACAATGAGGAAAAAAAATTATTTATGGAATACGTAAATGACCACGGGGCTTATGCCGATATACCGGTGAATCAAATCGTGGATGCCTGGGAAGAGACCTACGGTCATGAACGCGTCCGGAAATGGATTAAGGTATTTGAGACATCCGGCGGGAAGCTGAAGCGCAAACTTGAAAATGAAGAATGGCTTGAAGATTAAATCGCAAATACAGATTTTGGGGTTTGGAAACAGATATGAAAAAAGTCAGAGTTGAAAAAGCGATCGGGATGGTGCTGGCCCATGATCTCACCCGCATTATTCCCGGAAAATTTAAAGGGGTCGGGTTTAAAAAAGGTCACATTGTACAGAAAAAAGATATTCCGGAGTTGAAGAAGCTCGGAAAAAATCACATTTATGTTTTGAATCTTTCGGCGAATAAACTGCACGAAGACGACGCGGCGCTGCGCATCGCCTGGGCCATCAGTGGGGACCAGCTACACTGGACAGACCCGGTGGAAGGCAAATCCAGCATCATCAGCAATGTCAAAGGCATTGCCAAAGTGAATCCGGCCGCGCTGCTCAAAATCAATAAGCTGGGCGAGATCATTGTTTCGACTGTAAAAAATAATTTCCCCTGTCAGGAAGGACAGATAATCGCGGCCACACGAATCATACCGTTGACCATCAATACAAAAAAGATCGAACGGTTGGAATCGCTCGTTCAAGACCAGCATCCGGTCATCAATGTGATGCCTTACCGGAAATTGAAGGTCGGCGCAGTGGTTACCGGCTCCGAGATTTATGAGGGGATCATTCAGGATGAATTTGATAAGTATGTCGGCAAAAAAGTCGATGCCTTCGGTTCCAGGGTGGTGAAAAAAATACACGTGCCGGATCATCCCGGCGCCATCGGGGATGCAATCGTCCAACTCAGGAATATGGGATGTGAGCTGATTTTAACAACCGGCGGGTTGTCGGTGGACCCGGACGATGTCACCCGCCAGGGTGTTAAGCAAATGGGTGCTGAAATCATTGCCTACGGTGCGCCCGTTCTTCCGGGTGCCATGTTTCTGTACGCCAAACTTGACGGTATTCCCATACTCGGCCTTCCGGCCTGCGTGTATTATCATGAAACGACGATTTTTGATTTAACCTTCCCCAGGGTTCTGGCGGGAGATGAAATAACCAAAAACGAAATTGCCCAGATGGGCCATGGCGGACTGTGCCTGGATTGCGACCGATGCCAGTTTCCGGTATGTCCGTTTGGAAAGTAAGGCTCACATAAGGTGTCAGGTTTCAGTGTTCAGGTGTCAGGATTCAGAAGTCAGAGATCAGACGACAGATGAAAAACAAGAGCGTGTTGCATCTTTTCTGACTTCTGTTCTTCTGTCCTCTGTGTCCTCCTGACACCCGACACCTGACACCTGAAACCGTTTGTTTTTTTAGCAAAGATAAATTTAAAACCGGAGGATTGGAAAATTAAGCTTAGTGAACTCATCGTTGTGATTAAAGGGGCAGGGGAGATGGCCAGTGGCGTTGCCTGGCGAATTTATATGTCCAATATTCGTAAAATCCTGATGCTGGAAACCGCTTCACCGTTGGCCGTCAGACGTAAGGTTTCATTTTGCGAAGCCGTTCATGCGGAAAACCAGACGGTTGAAGGCGTGCAAGCCATTAAAGTTGATGGTGATGATACCATGCAAATGGCCTGGAACCGCGGCAAGATAGCAATCGCTGTAGATCCGGGTTGGAAATTACTCGATCATGCGCGGCCAAATGTAGTGGTCGACGCGATTTTAGCTAAAAAAAACCTGGGCACCCATAAAAAAGAAGCGCCGCTGGTCATTGGACTCGGGCCCGGTTTTGATGCGGGGCAAGATGTCCATATGGTTATTGAAACCAATCGCGGCCATCATTTAGGCCGAATAATTACTTCCGGCAAGGCTGCGCCCGATACCGGGATCCCGGGTTCCATAAAGGGATATACCGAAGAGCGGGTTCTGCGAGCGCCCTGTGACGGCGAATTTAACACACGGTGTTCGATTGGTAATCCTGTAAAGCAAGGCGACGCCATTGGAAACGTCGCCGGAGAACCGGTAGCTGCGCAGATTGATGGCGTCATCCGTGGCCTGATTCGATCCCCGATGCACGTATCCCGGGGATTAAAAATCGGGGACATCGATCCCCGGGGAGTCGTTGATTACTGCGATACAATTTCCGAGAAAGCCCGCGCCATCGGTGGCGCGGTACTCGAGGCCATCCTTCGGGTTTATAATTAATTATGCGGTGTCAGGTTTCAGGTGTCAGGTGTCAGAATTGTCGTGCTGAAACCTGAACACTGACACCTGACACCTATTTTTTTGTACTTGAAAACCGAAACCCAAAACACGAGATCTAAACATGCCTTCATTACGGCATAGCTTGATGCTAAAAAAGGGCGGTGTCATCAGCATTGTCGGTGCCGGCGGCAAAACATCCCTGATGTTCCGCCTTGCGCGCGAGCTTTCAAGAGATGGTAATCGTGTTCTAACGACAACGACAACAAAAATCTATATGCCCGTTCCGGCCCAATCATCGATGGTAATGATATCCGGATCCGCTGATACGATCACCAAAAGTGCCCGCGAGGCATTTAAACGAAATCCGCACATTTCAGCCGGCAGTGCCATATTGCCTTTAACGAACAAGCTAAAAGGATTCAAACCGGAGACCATCGATTCGCTCTGGCAATCCGGCGTCTTCCACTGGATTATTGTCGAGGCCGATGGGGCCGGAGGCAGACCCCTGAAGGCGCCGGCTTTACACGAACCCGTTGTTCCTCAAAGCACTCGCTGGCACGTTGGCGTTGTCGGTATAAACGCCGCTGGAAAGCCTTTAACGGATCAATGGGCATTTCGACCCCGATTGGTATCCAAGATCAGCGGGCTTGCAATGGGTGAGGCGATCACAGAGAAGGCGATTGCAGCCGTCCTGATGCATAATAACGGCATCTTAAAAAATTCTCCTGCGCGGGCCATGCGTTTTGCGTTCCTCAATCAGACGGATTCTATCGAGCGTTTGGCGATCGCAAAGAGAATCGCAGGCGCCCTGGATGGTCATAAAAAAATAGGCATCACCAGAGTCCTGATCGGGCAAACCCTATATGAACCCCATGTACAGATATATTACCCCTACAAATAAATCTTTGATTCGCATCCGGTTCTCTGCCATGAATGCGGAAGGTATCAGCCCCAAATGGACAATCCTTTAACGCCCGCGGGCACCGGTACACATCCTTCAGAAATCTCCGATCGATTTGTTGATCAATTAGGGCCTCTCCTTATCCTCACCTCCATTTTTTTTCTAAACTTCATTGCCCGAGTCACCCTGGCTCCGCTGACCCCTGAAATCGAAAGAAATTTCAACCTAACCCATGCGGAGGCCGGAACCTTATTTTTTTTGATTTCTCTGGGAAATTTTATAACGCTTACGGGTTCCGGTCTTATTTCTTCCCGTCTCAATCATAAACGAACCATCATTGTCTCCAACACGGCTTTAGGGCTGGTCCTGGTGAGCATTGCCTTCTGTAAAAATATCTGGGCCTTGCGGTTAGCGTTATTCATGCTCGGAATGGCGACGGGTGTTTATCTGCCTTCGGGGATTTCAACCCTCACCGGGCTGATTCGATCCCGGCACTGGGGTAAGGCCCTCGCAGTTCACGATATCGCGCCGAATTTGAGCATTGTCGCCGCACCCCTGATCGCCGAGGCCCTATTAACCCGCTATTCCTGGCGGATTGTGTTTCTTGTTTTCGGCTGCGCCGCACTCTTGATGAGCCCGTTGTTTGCCCGTCTGGGTCGCGGCGGTGAGTTTTTCGGCGAAGCGCCAAGTTTCGTATCCCTGCGTGAGTTATCCACCAAATCTTCTTATTGGATTATGGTTTTATTCTTCAGTTTAGGCATCTGCGCCACACTGGGTCTTTACACGATGATGCCGCTTTATTTGGTGACCGAACACACAATCGACAGAAGCCTGGCCAACACACTGATAGCCCTGTCACGGGTATCCGGTCTGTTAATGGCCTTTGTCGGAGGTTGGGCAGCGGATCGGTTCGGTCCACGGTTAATGCTGAAAATCATATTTATCATCAGCGGTATCATGACCGTTTTGCTGGCGGTCGCGCCCAGTTCATATATACCCATAGTGGTGTTTTTACAGCCATTGGTAGCGGTTTGTTTTTTTCCTGTCGGGTTTGCCGCTTTGGCTTTCATCGTCCCGCCGAAATCAAGAAACATTGTTGTCTCTCTGACAATTCCCCTGGCTTCGGTGATCGGAGGCGGTCTGGTGCCGCTATTTATCGGTATCGTCGGAGATATCGGCAGTTTTGCCATCGGCATTGCCATCTGCGGCGGGCTGATTACTGCAGGCGCGTTTTTTACCGGTATGCTTAAATTTCAGAGCCAGGAAGTTGACGGATTGTAGATTGCGGATTGCAGATTGCAGATTTTGAATGGGC
The DNA here is from genome assembly GCA_050122495.1 of Desulfobacterales bacterium. Taxonomy (GTDB): domain Bacteria; phylum Desulfobacterota; class Desulfobacteria; order Desulfobacterales; family JAHEIW01; genus JAHEIW01. The sequence goes on from JASFIU010000030.1 coordinate 5,770, forward strand.
GATAAGCTTGATATTTCAATCCGCAATCGGCATTTTGCAATCTTGAGGTCTCCCGGGTGAGACTTTCGAGAACTTTTAGCATTCGCTTACCTTTTTATTGATTAAAGCTAATTTATGTTTTATTGCCCAGCCGTGTTTGACATTGAATGATTGAAAGGGATCACCAATGAATCTTGAAATTTTTGAGGATATGGAAAAATCGGATTTGCGCAATTATATCGAATTTCTTTTATGGCATTACCGGGTCATGGATGCATTCTGGTACATTAACATAACGGAGCATTTTGATGAGTCAACCGCAGACCGGTTAAATGAAAAAGTGTGGGGACGGGTTGCCTCCATGGCCGCCAGAGATTTAACCCGGCGATTCAATATTGAGGAAAAGGGTCTTAACGGTTTTGTAAAAGCGCTGCGGTATTTTCCCTGGTGTATCCTCGTTGGCTATCAAATCAGCCAATTTCCTGATGAGGTTTTCATTCAGGTTTCATCCTGTCCGGCCCAGACAGCCCGGCTTAAGCGCGGTTTGGGCGAATATGACTGCAAAGCCATGCACCGTGAGGAATTCGCCGGTTTTGCCCAGGCAATTGATAGCCGCATCACGGTGGAATGCCTGTTTGCGCCGCCCGACGATCACCCGGAGGATATGTTCTGCAAATGGCGGTTCTTTTTAAGTGACCCAGAGGGTAACGATTTAAAGTCCCAGCCGTAATGCGCGACACGATTTGCACTGAAAAAAGCTAGAGATCAGAGACCGCTATGCCTTTAACCTTTGAATCTATCAGCCACGGGACCATCGCATTTGGCTTTTTTAACATCGACTCGGATATGCTGCTGCTGGAAAAGTACTTTTTTTTTGGATCGGAATTTTGTCGGCACGTCAGTGACATGGCCGTAAATTGTGATCAGGATCAGTTTGATTCGAGCTGGCCGGTTTATATGATTGGGGATAGCGCCCAAATCGGAGACTTAATGGGTGCCATTCACGGCATCCGCTTTAGCGGTTTTATCGGTGAGCTATACCACAAATACCCTTTTCCGGAGAAACCCGAAGCATTTAAACAAAAACCGGAAGGCTACCGGAATCAGGCGCTGGTTCGGGATATGATTTCAAACTACGCCATCCAAGTTCTCTTAAACGTTGAGGTCAATAACAGGGCATTTGAAGTTAAAATTGGAGAGTACCGATTTAATAGAAAGATCTTTCAGGAGCTGGTCACATACGTGTGGAACGGCGGATACCCTCGCTGGAGAGATGGCATCCGGCCGGATTATGTTCTGGACATGAAAGATAAAATTGATGGTCATCGTCGGGGACTATTTGAAAAAATCCAGCTGAATTTTTAAAAGCACTGGTTACGGGCTCCGACTCGGCTGAGCCGTTCGGCCCTGGGCTCACGGCCGATGGACTCGTCGCTGGCTGGCAACGGGCCAAACCGATTCTTTCAAAATTCCGAAAAAGCCGGCAACCAGAGACCCGGCGCATGTCGCCAGAAAATCATTTTGACAATTACGCCGGCAGGATGTATGAACTGCGCCATAACCTTAATCCGATTAACTTTCCCTTAAAGAGTAGACATGGATAACTACAATTACCTCAAAGAAGATATTTTAAAGGTCAACCAAGATATTTTAGGGTTGATTTCTAATGCCAGATCCATGTCCGGCATGGCCGAAACCGGATTTGACGACTGGGAGAAAACCTGCCAGGGGCTGCCGATTCAAATGGCCGAAGATATCATGCGTGTGGCGGTTGTCGGGCCGATTAAATCCGGAAAGAGTACCTTTTTAAATTCAATGCTGAAAGGCGATTACTTAAAAAGAGGCGCCGGGGTCGTCACTTCAATCGTCACCCGGGTACGATCCGGGGAACGGTTAGGCGCACATCTTTACTTTAAATCCTGGGACGAAGTCAATGCTGAAATGGAACAGGCGCTGGTCTTATTCCCTTCACTCGAGTGGCGCAAGACAAATGCGAAGGTCGATATCAGAAACGAAGATGAACGGCATCAAATTCAAGAGGCCCTAAAATCATTGAGCTCGGAACAATTGATATCTCAAGACACCCGCAATCTTAATAATGTTCTTCTGACCTCATATATAAAAGGGTATGACCGTGTTTTTGATATTATCTCCTCTGAGGATACAACCTGCCGCTATGAGGAAGCCACCTTTGCAGAACACAAGGGTTTTGTCGGTAATGAAGATCTGGCCGTCTATCTGAAAGATGTTCAACTGGAGATCCCCTCAGATGGATCGAACCCCAATCTTGAAATTGCCGACTGTCAGGGGAGTGATTCCTCCAATCCAATGCATCTTGCGATGATTCAGGATTATCTCTTGCTGACCCATTTGATTGTTTACGTAATCAGCAGCCGGACAGGCTTACGCCAGGCCGATATCCAGTTTTTATCCATGATCAAGAAAATGGGTATCCTGGACAACATCCTGTTTGTCGTCAATTGTGATTTTAGCGAACACGAATCTATGGAAGAGCTTGAGGTCCTGATTGGAAAGGTGCAAGAAGAGCTGGCCCTGATCAAACCGGAACCGGAAGTGTATACGTTTTCAGCTTTATTCAACCTGTTTTCCTCGCCACAGATGAATCTTTCGGAAAAAGATCAACTCCGGATGTTGCAATGGAAAACTGAAGAAGAATTAATCGGATTCTCTGTTGAGCAAACCATGCAATTCCAGTCGGCCTTTGACTCAAAGCTCAGCAGCGGGCGGGGTGCGGTTCTGTTGCGCAATCATCTGGAGCGGCTCAGTGTGATTATATCCGGAATGGATAACTGGATCGGTATCAATCGGGATATCCTTGCGCGTGACTCCGAAAGTGCCCAGGAACTGATGCATAAGCTCAAGGATCAGCAAAAACGAATCGATCAGATGAAGACCGGGCTGGAAACGGCAATTTCCGGGGCGGTTGCCAAGATCAAGAAGAAGATCAATGTCGATGTGAACCGCTTTTTTGATATCCACTCCGGTAAAATCATCAAAAAGATTTTTAAGTTTATAAAAGAATATAAGGGATTGACCAAGCCGGTGCAGGGCAAAGCAGATTTGCCCGGTGTCACCAGAACCATGTACCTGGGGTATCAGGATTTCAAACAATCTCTGGATAAATTTATTACCGAAGACATTAACCCGGAAATCATCCGTTTCGTTAAAATGCAGGAAAAGGAAACGGGGACCTATTTCGAAACCATCACCCGGCCATACCATGCGATGCTATCGGACGCCTACGATGAATATGTTCGTATGATGGAGAAACTGGGGGTGTCTTTGAACATTGAAGGCCAGTCGGAGATCGAGTTGCCGGACATGCTCACGCAGCTTCAGCAGTCCGGTCTGAACCCGCCCAAGCTCGTGACAACGATGCATTACTCCGCAAAAATTAAAACCGCTGCAATTCTGCGTCTTGGGGTATACAGCCTCCAGCGGAATTTGAAAAAAATATTGAAAAAACCGGCCAGCAAGCAGGCAGAAGTGATCAGCCAGGCGATCGAAGGCGGCACCCGGCAAATGAAACGTGATACATTAAAATCGGTGGTCGAGCAGTTAAAAGATTATCGCGAAAATTTAAAGTTTGCCTTTTTGCTTAAGCTGGTGGAAAAGTCAGCTGATCATTTAACAGATCTGATGCTGGATCGTTTTCAGTTATTTTTTACCGACCTGGCGGCAGTGGCCGATCGGTTAGACAGCACGAAAGCCGACAAGCAGCATACCTCAAAGATTTTAAGGGAAATGGATCAAGCGGCCCAGGCGGTAAAGGGCAGTATTGGCCATTTGCGCAAAAGGATCGCACAGACCGACTGAGATCAGTTGTTTTTGTTCTTGAGTTTGGCTAGATTGTCCCGGGCAAAATCAATGGAAGCGTCAAGGGTAAGCGCCATTTCATAATATCGGATCGCTTTTGCCGATTGACCCATATCGCGATAATTTGAAGCGATATTGGCGTAGTCGATCGCTGAAGCCGGATCGAGTTGTATCACCCGCTTAAAATTTGCAATGGCCGCTTCATATTCTTTTAACTTGAAATGGCAAAATCCCATCAGGTTATAGATATCGGTTCTTTCCGGATCCAGTTGCTCGCCTTTCCGGAGCACATCCAGTGCCTTGCGGTATTCCCCCATATTTTTTAAAGCGACACCCATGTAAGAGTAAATACTGGGGACATCCTGTTCGTTGGGCGCCAAATTCAGGGCGTCTTCAAAATACCGGCAGGCTGTCTCGGGATCATCCAGTTCAATTTGACAGGAGCCCAGATAAAATTTGATATAGTATTTCCCGGGAATGTCTTTATCGATTTTCTCAAGTGCAGCCACAGCCTCACGGGGACTGCGGTTTTCAGCAATGTGTTTGGCCGCAAACATACCGACACTGGTACCCAGTGCGCGTTCACGGAAATGCGCACCCGGAACAATGGTATAAAAGGCCGGGATTCCAAGATCCGGGTGCATCGTATTGATGAGAAACACTTCCATATCATTATTTGCTAATGCTGCCAGGCAGTTTTCGACTTCAACTTTGATATTGTCGTCGGATAGATCCGGAAGCGCACTGATATCAATTTCTTGACCCGGATTCGTGACATACTCAGCATCGGCAAGATTTTTAAATTTTGGCAGGCCGCTGGCCACGTAGTTTGAAGCCGTGTCAAAATCGCCCGCCAGCTGAGCAACTTCAGTGAGCGCGCGGCTGAAGGCTTTCTGGGGATCGGGTGTGGTACCGGCCGTCCAGACAATCTCACTTGACTCAGGAAATGTCGCCGGATCGTAGGCCAAAACACCGACGCTCGGAATACCCGTATCAAGGGTGAAATCAGAGACAAAAAGCTGAACGCCGATGCGGCGATATTTGCCGATCATTTCAATCACCAGCGGATCGGTCGCCGAGTCTGCCCGGATCGCCGGGACTTTCAGCTGATTGTGACTGATAACCGATGAAGTGTGCCGTTCGATAATTTCACAAATTCCCTGACTGATCGCCTCTTCAACACAATTTCCAGCCGAGGGTCCGTTGAATTCATTGATCGCGAAAAACCAATCGAAAGGCACCAGGGTTTCTTCTTTTCGGGTGAGGTTATAAGCCCAGGTCCATTTGAGAGGTAAATTTTCAAAAATTTTACGGGTAATCGGTAGGTCCTGCGATTCATCGTGAACCGATTTGGCAATCAGGTCAAACGGAAGGACCTTGTCTTTAATGTTACAGAATTTCTCAGTAAAAAAATTCTTCGGGTTTTTCACAAAGCTGAAAAAGCTGAAGCGCTCAGCCAGTTCCATAACCGCGCTGGCTTCAGATTGGGAGGGCGTACCGCCTTTGCCCATCTGCTTTTTTGTTCCGATAATGTTATGGGCATCGCTGCCGCACAGGCTGAAATAGATCGGAATATCCAAGCGTCCGTTATCGATGCGGATGGTCCGTTTCAAGATATCCAGATTTAATTTTTTCAGCTTTTCCTTGAAACGGCTGACGGTATCTTCCGGAGCTAAAATCTTATCCTGATCAAAGGTATAATTTTTATAGGCATCCTTTAATTCAACCTTGAATTCCATTCATTTTCTCCTTGAGAACTCGGCATACTTGCATTAAAGTATTATGCATTGACCGTCACTGATCAATTTGATATGAAAGCAGCTTCTTGTGGGGATGTAGCTCAGATGGGAGAGCGCGGCGTTCGCAATGCCGAGGTCAGGGGTTCGATCCCCCTCATCTCCACCAAATTAAAAAAAAATTTAGTTAGATAAGTTATATTTATTCAATTAATACTTTAAATAAGTTTCTTTCATGTGCCACAACGTGCCAAAGGCAATCGAAAGCTATTAACTGATAATACCCCTGATGTCAACCGGCAATAAAACTAGAAGTGCCTAAAGTGAACTAAAATAGGCTAAAATGCCTAAAGCTGTGGTGTCGTTAGGCTCCATCTTTTAATAAAATGGACAGGATTCCTCAACTTTAGGCACTTTAGATCACTTCTAACTTTAGTCACTTTTTATTATCAGCACTTTTTATAGGTTTAGAACTTTACTATCGGGCAAATGATGCTTAATATAAATATATAATGCGATTTGCAATCAAGGGGAGGCTACATTTGCTTCTGTAATATCCTCTTGTAAAGGGCAGCGATAGAATATCTTATGGCTGCCCTTTGGTTTTAGGTTTTTTTAATAAGTTGTAACTTTTACGGACTAGATGGTTCTATACAACGGTAGCTTGGATTCGTCCAAGTTAACTCAGAGTAAGTACGTCATAGTGCTTCATTCTGACCTCCTTTCACGGGTGGTTCATTTCGATGAGCCACCCTTCTTATTGTTGCCACGCTGATATAAACGTTTGCATTTCTTAAATAATTTGATTATGATGCCTTAGACTAGAACGAATGCGAACCTATCAGACCTGTTGATAAACCGTTGCAGAAAGTTCAACATTTGAGCGCATCGGGCAAGATGGGCTTCCGGCTTTAACCACCAAATACAAGAGGTTTAACATCATGGAAAACACCACGGAGGTTGAGCGCAAGACCAAAGAAACTGCAATTCGGATCAGCTTGAACTTAAATGGCATTGGTCAGTCTGAAATATCTACCGGTATCCCCTTTTTTGACCATATGCTCACCTTATTCGCCGTCCATGGTTTTTTTGATCTGGGCGTAAAGGCCAAAGGTGATCTGGAGGTTGATTATCACCATACCGTTGAAGATGTGGGGCTTGTTTTAGGCGATGCGCTTGATCAGGCTCTTGGGAACCGCAAAGGCATTAAACGCTTTGGCCATGCTGCAACACCCATGGATGATGCCCTGACCGCGGTTACGGTCGATCTGTCCAAGCGCCCCTTTTTAGTTTACCATGTCCCGTCGTCTACAGGCGCGGGTACCGGGTTTAACGTTTCGCTGGCAAAGGAGTTTTTCAGAGCTTTTGTGAGTCGCGGTGGACTAAACCTGCATATTAATGTTTCATACGGTGAAAATGAGCATCACATTCTTGAATCGATGTTCAAGGCACTGGGCAGGGCGTTGGATCAGGCGGCCTCAGTTGATGAACGCATCAAGGATGTTCGCTCTTCAAAAGGCACCTTGTAGATCTTCGCCATTTATTCTAATGGGGGATATACGGCTAACTTATTGAATTATAAAATTTATTTACTCGATGCTTATCATACCGGCTGTTGATATAAAAGATGGAAAATGTGTTCGCCTCCTTCAGGGGCGTATGGATGATGAAACGGTGTATTCCGATGATCCAGGCACCATGGCCTTAAAATGGGCCCGGCTCGGTGCCCGGCTTATACATGTGATTGACCTTGATGGCGCTTTCGCGAAAAGCCCGCAAAACACGGAATCAGTCCGCAAAATATTGCAATCGCTGGACGTGCCGATCCAATTAGGCGGTGGAATTCGAAACGAAGATACCGTGCGCATGTACCTCGAAATGGGTGCCAAACGCGTCATAATCGGCACCGGTGCCATAAAAAAACCGGAATTTGTTAAAAAGGTTTGCAAAACCTATCCCGGGCAGATCGTGGTGGGAATCGATGCGCGGGACGGAAAAGTGGCAATTGATGGCTGGACCGAAACCACGCGGATCGAAGCCCTGGAACTGGCTCAAGAATTTGAAGATTGCGGTGTGGCTGCCATTAATTTCACCGATATCCATCGGGATGGAATGCAGACGGGCCCCAATCTGGATGCCACCCGACGACTGGCAGAAGCGGTTTCCATACCGGTGGTTGCTTCCGGCGGGGTTTCATCAATAGAAGATGTCAAAAATCTAATGCCATTAGAACGGGCGGGGGTGACCGGCGTTATCATCGGCAAAGCATTGTACAGTGGAAAATTGGATCTGAAAGAGGCTTTGGATCTGGCGGGCTAGGGACCGATTTTCTCAAAAGATTAATTTCGCATTTGTCGCAAAATTTTCTTGACAAAATTTTAAGAACAGATTATTTTTTCCGTTTAACAATTTCTTATACCGGGGGCCGTAAGTATATAGACTTATGGTAAATTTTTAAAAGCAACTTCAAATTGGCGAATCGGGCGAGTAGCAAAATTTGAAACGCTTCATTCCATTTAAGACCCTTCCGTGCGTGTGTATCTTTCCTGTTCCATAAACTATGGAGGTCGCTGTATTTGGCTAATTTTATCCCTGAAGATAAAGTTTTAGAAATTAAAAATGCGGCTGATATTGTGGATATTGTCTCGGAAGTTGTCCATTTGAAGAAGTCAGGGAAAAATTTTTTAGGTCTATGCCCGTTTCATTCTGAAAAAACGCCGTCATTTTCAGTAAGCCCGGAAAAGCAAATATATCACTGCTTTGGATGCGGTGTTGGTGGAAACATATTCAGCTTCCTCATGAAGCATGACGGGCTTGCATTTCCGGAGGCGGCCCGAACGCTGGCCCGGCGGTATGGAATTGATATTCCGGCGCAAAGCCTGACCCGTGAACAAAGAAAAAGAATCGGTGAAAGGGAAAGTTTGCTGAATATCAACCGGCAGGCGATGGATTTTTTTGGCCGCGCATTGCGCAGCAAATCAGTCGGTGTCCGGGCGATGGCCTATCTAAAGAAACGGGGGCTTTCCTCCGAGATCATTGACAGGTTCCATCTCGGATATGCACCCAGAGGGTGGGATCATTTTTTAAATTTTATCTCAAAAAAAGGGGCGGCCCCTGCCTTGGTTGAAAAGTCAGGACTGATTTTACCTAAAAAAGATAAACGTGGCTATTACGACCGTTTCAGGGACCGCATCATATTCCCAATTCTTGATGTCAACAAGGAGGTCATCGGGTTCGGCGGGCGGGTGTTGGACGATTCTTTGCCCAAGTATCTCAATTCGCCGGAAACCCCTGTCTACAATAAAAGCCGTTCTTTGTACGGGCTTTACACGGCCAAAGATAAATGCCGAACAACTCATACGATCTTTATCGTCGAAGGTTATCTAGACCTGCTATCCCTCCACCAAAACGGCATTGAAAATTCGGTGGCGACTCTCGGGACCGCACTGACCGAGGATCATGTTCGCTTGCTGACCCGTTATGCGCCTCGGATGGTGCTGGTATATGATTCGGATGAAGCCGGGATCCGATCGGCACTGCGATGTGTTGACATATTTTGGAGAGAGCACGTGGATTTCAGTCGCGGAGATGTATTTCAGGAAGAGAAAGCAGACACGCATATTCTGGTTTTGCCGAATGAACACGATCCGGATTCATTTATGATCGAAAATGGGCCGGAAATATTTCAACAGGTTGCATCACAAGCACCCAGTATCATAACGTTTTTAATGGACCAGGCCATAGGCAAACACGGGCTTACAACCGAAGGCAAAATCCGTGTCGTTGCCGAAATGCAACAACCGCTGTCCACCATAAATGATAAGGTGGCTCGATCTTTGTATATTAAACAGCTTGCCGAAAGGATCGGCATTGATGAAAACATCGTATTAGAAAAGGTTCGAGAGCATCGGTCTGATAAATCAAAACCGGAATCGCAAATGCCTCAGGGCGTTGCTGATAAAGCCAGTCGGCTGGAAAAACAAATTATAGCCATGATGTTGCAATTTCCAGCGATATTGCCGGCAATCCAAAAATACGATGTGATTGAATATATCGAGAATGATATTCTCAAATCAATTGGCACCGCCATTTTAGAGAATAAATTATCCACAACCGAGCAAATTTCAGAGTTACTGACATCATTCGAGGAACCGGCGCAACAGAATCTGATTGCCACACTGGCAATGATCGAAGAATCGTGGGATGAAAAGGGATGTTTAAAGTTGATAAAACAGTTCGTTACCACAGGAAAAAAACATTGCGATAGCAAAATTATCGAACGGATTAAAGCCGCCGAGAAAGAAAACGATCAGGAAATGTTGGATAAGTTATTAAAAGAGAAACAAAAACTGGCGGTACAGATTCAAAAACAAAAGCAGGCGTGACTGCTTAAAAATAACTGCCGGCCAGGGCTTGACTACGCCTATTTAACATATAGTATTTATTAAACACTTAAACACTGGATTTTAATAACCAGAGCCCGTAGCCGGCAATGAGGTGGGATTGAATTTTTGATTTTTCCGGGAGGCGAGTTTTTATGGCAACAAAATCTGCTACAAAAAAGGTAAGCGCAAAAACAACTGCAAAAAAGCAAACCGCAAAAAAGACTGGCACAAGATCGCAGCGCACACAAAGCCCTCGAAAGAAAGCGCCCGCCAGAAAACCTCCAGCAAAAGCCAAAAAAACAGTTGCAACCGCATCCAAGCCCAAAGCACCAGCTTCCCGGGCTAAAACGACACCCGTGAAGACTAAAGCCAAGACAACCAGGGCCAAAACCGCCCCGGCGAAGACCCGGGCCAAGACGTCCCAGACCAAGACGTCCCGGGCTAAAACAACACCCGCGAAGGCTAAGGCCAAGACAACCAGGGCCAAAACCGCCCCGGCGAAGACCCGGACCAAGACGTCTCGGGCTAAAAAAACTCCGGTAAGGACCCAGGCAGCACCTCCGAAAAGCAAGCCAACGACATTAAAGGCGATCAAGCAGTTGCTGGCCAAAGGTAAGAAACAGGGGTTCCTAACCTACGATGAAATTAATGAATTGATTCCCGAAGAGATGCTTTCCCCGGAACAAATCGATGAAACGCTCATCATGTTTGATGAAAACGACATTGAAGTCGTTGATGAGAAGACCAAAAACAAGCTGATCTCCCAGAAAAAGAAGAAAGAAAAAAAGCCCGTACCAGGAAAAATTACGGATACCGATTTCGGCACGGTTACGGACCCTGTGAAAATGTACCTGCGAGAAATGGGTCTGGTTACCTTACTCAGTCGGGAAGGGGAAGTCGAGATTGCTAAAAAAATAGAGGCCGGAGAGCAAGAAGTTTTGCATGCGCTTTTGGAAACCACAACGGGAGCGGAAAGTATCATCGGCCTGGGTGAGGAAATAGAAAATCAGAACATTCGGCCCAAACATGTGCTTAGAGACGTCGACGAAGGCGATACGTATGTTGACGAAATGGCTCAGACGGAAAAATTTCTGAAAACGGTCCGGGCGATTAAGAAAAGCCATGAGGAAAACAAGGTCACCCGGGAAACTTTATTTTCTAAAAAATTAGACCAGGAAGAACAAAGAAAGCTCCGCAGAAGCATTGTGCGGCGAACCGATAAAGTATTTGATCTGTTAAAGGAGTGGCGTTTAGAAGCCAGTGTTATTGATGGAATTGAGGAGAATATTCGCAGCCAAATTTTATGGTTTGATGAAATGAATAAGCTCTTCAGCCGCGGTGCAGATATTGTGGATGCTTCTGTAAAAGAACTCCGCGAGCATTTAAACACCAAGACTAAATTCGTTAAATGGGCCGCACCACGATGCGATCTTTCCAAAGAACAGTTGGGTTCTCTGCACAAAGAATTAAAGAAAATCCAGGAAAGTGTTTCGACTAAAGAAAATGAATTAAAGAATTCCAATAGAATGTTAAAACGGGTGATGTCAGCCGTTGAAGAAGGACGCTTTAAAGCCAAGCTCGCCAAAAGCGAGCTGACAAAGGCAAATTTGCGACTGGTTGTCAGCATTGCCAAGAAATATACAAACCGTGGCTTGCAATTTTTGGATTTAATTCAGGAAGGTAACATTGGTTTGATGAAAGCCGTTGACAAGTTTGAATATCGGCGGGGGTATAAATTTAGCACATATGCAACCTGGTGGATACGGCAGGCAATTACAAGAGCGATTGCGGATCAAGCAAGGACGATACGAATTCCGGTTCATATGATTGAAACGATCAATAAACTCATTCGAACATCACGTTACCTGGTGCAGGAACAAGGACGTGAGCCCACTCCGGAGGAAATTGCTGAAAAAATGGAGATTCCTCTTGAAAAGGTGCGCAAAGTTCTGAAAATTGCTCGCGAACCGATTTCGCTCGAGACTCCGATTGGTGAAGAAGAAGACAGCCATTTGGGTGATTTTATCGAGGATAAGAAATTCATGCTGCCGTCCGATGCGGCCGTCAATATGAATCTCGCCGAGCAAACCAGAAAAGTCCTTGCGACTTTAACCCCGCGCGAAGAAAAAGTTTTGCGCATGCGCTTTGGAATCGGAGAAAGAGCCGACCACACGCTCGAAGAAGTCGGCCAGGACTTTGCGGTAACCCGCGAAAGGATTCGGCAAATAGAGGCCAAAGCATTAAGAAAGTTGCGCCACCCGACACGAAGTCGCAAACTGAAAAATTTTATCGAAACCTAACGAGAGCGGAACCATTGACAAAGATTTGAGCAGAAGCTAATTAGCTAAGGTTGCGTCCCGTTAGTAATTCACAAAAAACGAATTGTTTTTACCAATTTTCTTTTTCAGCAATACTGGTGTCAGGTGTCGGGTGTCAGGTGTCAGAAAAAAACAGAGGACAGAGTACAGAAAAAAGATGGCAGACGACATATAGCTGACTGTTTTTGGCCGTCAGTCCTCTGTTTGCTGACACCCGCCTGTGCGGCCGTAGCCGCTTCGTCGCGGCGAAGGCCCTAAACCTGACACCTGAAACCATAAACATTGTGTTGTTTAAAAAACTCAACTGAAATAAAATTACCACACGACTTTGGTAACATTGATGAGGGACACAACACTAGAAACCCTGAGGGCCCATAGCTCAGCTGGCAGAGCCACCGGCTCATAACCGGTAGGTCCCTGGTTCGATTCCAGGTGGGCCCATACATTTTCAGTGGAACATGCCTTTACGGAAAAACGATAATTCTTCAGCAATTAAAGAAAATCATTTATCGAATGCGAAAAGAAAAATGTCCGCGGTTTAAACGAAACCGCAAAGATAGTAATCAGATGCGGTCAATGTTTTTTTGCATGGCGTGGGATTAAAGGACCACGCCTTTTTTTTCAACAAGATTTTGCGAAATTGGTGGGAAACAATGGGTGCAACCGTAGAACAAATCATAAAGGTGAT
>JASFIU010000031.1:0-18479 GCA_050122495.1 Desulfobacterales bacterium
GCCGGTCGAAGGCAGCTCGTCTTTTTCATAGGGATCTGATCCCGCTAACACCAGCGCAATATCCGGCGGCCCATTATTGACGAGTTTTTCAAGCCCCTGTTCAAGCTTGGCAACATATAAATGATCCTCGCCGGCCGCAACCGGGATATCGATGTCGCTGGGAACAAACGACGGATTCAGCCTGCCCTGAGGATCATAGGCTTCGCCATCCAACGGCCAGCCGTGTGCCATATGAATACTGAGGGTTTTAATCGAGCTGTCTTCTTCTGTTAACACCGCCGTTCCATCCCCCTTGTGAGCATCTAAATCGATGACCCAGGCGGTGCGAATGAGATTTTCAGCCTGCAGTTTGCGCAGGGCGATCACAATATCATTGACCAGACAAAAGCCGGCGCCATAGTCTCTTTTAGCGTGGTGCATCCCGCCGCCGAAGGCAAAACAAAACTCCTTTTCAAGCGCCACCCGGCAGCATTGCGCGGTGCCGGCTACCTTGAAAAGGAGTCGATCAAAAAGTTGGGCCAGCGGAATGGTGGCATTATCCGGATTATAGCGAAAATATCGGCCGTTATCATCAATGAGTTCAAAGGTTCTGATAATCTCATCTTCGAGTTTATCGGAATATAATCTGGCGACATATTCTTCCGAATGTACCCGCAGAAGATCTTTACGGGTGATCGTTTCGTTGACGCTCTTAATGTGCCAATGATTGATTTTCGCACCTAAAAGGTTGTGGCCTTTCAACTTTTCAAAGGTCCGCGCGGACCGGCTGTGATGGACCGGAATTTCAATCCCGAATTCCGTCAAGCCTTCTTTTAAATTCCTGTCATAGATAATCATGGGGTCACTGCTTTTGGGTTCCTGGTTACGGGTTACTTGTCACTGGTTAAAAAAAATGCCTGTCACCAAAACCAGTCGCAAGTGATCCTAAACAGGGTGTCAGTGTTCAGGTGTCAGATCACAAAAACAATCTACCTTTGTCTCGTGTCCGCTGTGTCTTCCTGACACCCGCCTGCGCGGCCGTAGCCGCTATGGCGCGGCGAAGGCCCGAAACCCGACACCTATTTGAGACCAGTAGCAAACTAATACCGAATTCTTGAGCAAACAACCTTCTTTTGACAAATCCACGAGTTTTCTTTATAGTGACAGCAACCAACCTGGCCATCCCTAAAATAAACATACACGCAATCAACGCCATAAGCTGGCTCGATTTTCAAAAGCCACTTCAAATATATTCTTTTGCCAAAAGTCTTTTTGTCGTGCGTCGGACATGTCGAGTCAACGTCCACCCGTATAGCGGGTGGCTTGAATTTTCGGCCATAGGCCGAAAAGGCAAAAGCACGCCAGTGCTTTAAACGTTGCGGTTGGAACCGGGTGCAAAGTACCCGGTTTGAAAACAACCAATCACACAAGCAACTGCCAAAAGTTACCGGGTCCCTCAACTGCCACAAGCGGATAAAAGGAGGCTTAGATGCCAGCGAAGGATAAAAACTTATCGCCGTCGGATGCCACCCAAGTTACGACCCGACGAAGCAATCAAAGGCCGGCAAATGATGCCATCGAAGCCATGGCGCGGAAGCTTAGCGGCAAGCAGATTATCAAAGATGCCTCCCAATATGTAAAGACGCATATCAGCCGGCAGCCGCCGGTTCAACGATTTTTTAGCTTTATGCCCACCATGTTGACCCGGGTTTCACCGTTTCACTTCAAAGGTCGACATAAATTCAACGAATGGCCCCTGGTCCGGCTGGATTCCGGAGATGCCAATTCATGGGGAAGCATGCAGGTAGTGGGCGAGCTTCTGATTATATTTGACGAAACCATCCTATTTTGTCTCCTGGCGCTGATGACCCGGCATGAAAGCGATGCATTTGAGACCTCCCAGACGGAATTGGCCCAAATTGCCGGTATCGATCCAACCCCCAAAAACGCCGCTGCGATCTGGAAAAGTATACAGAGATTGGCCGGAACCCGCATTGATCTGGAGCTTTCCAGCGGCAAAAGCAAAAAAAGAAAGACGCTGAAAGAATTGACCGGCTCCATCCTGAGTTTTGCAGATAAAGATCAGGACAGCGGCAAAATCCGGGTGGTGGTTAACCCCTATTTTCTGGAAATGTATGCGGAAAGTTTTGTGACCAACATTGACATGGCATTCAGACGCAATCTAAAATCCGATATCAGCAAAGCCTTTTATCGTTTCTATCAGGGTCAATATGAAGCCCATACCGATATAGAAATCAGGAGGCTGGCCCGGGCCGTAAATATGGATACCCAGCAGGAAATGAAGCGATTGAGATCAAAAGTGCGGGCTGGATTAAACGAGCTTAAAGAGAAGGGCTATCTGGAAGCCTATGAGGTTACCCGGGATCATCACGTTAATGTTACCAAAAGCAAAGATGCGGCGGTCAAATTTGAGAGTCAAATCCTGGGCAAAGCAGATATTGAATATCTTACCGACTAACCCGCAATGGCTATCATTGGCCGCCAATGCCGGTCGTTTATACCGCGTCTGCATTTCTGACGATACCGCTATGATGTACTCGCCTTGACGACCTGAAAGCTGTGAAGCATGTGTTTAAATGTTTCGATATCTTTTTGAAAGTACTGCCTGCCCCCGGCTGTAAACCGCAGATTAAAAAAGGTGTCCGCCTTTATAAAACCGTAATATAGCGTATGGAACTCATTCCCCTTGGGGCCCATGTAGGTTAACAGGATCTTAAACCCGGGATGTCCGCTTATTTCCGCAGGGGTATTGTTAAGCACCTTTAAATTACCGATATTTTGGTCCGACGCAAATTCATCAATGATGATCTGGGCCGCTTCTTCCGGTAGCATTCCTCTTTGCATTTTCTTTTTGGTATATCGAAACGACTGGCCGATGAAACGATTTTGAATCATGATATTTTGCAGAAAAGGACCTTCTTTGGTGATAAGCAGATAGGGCCGGTCTATTCTTCGCCATCCCTCGGGAATATCAACGGTAAAACTGTAAGCGGTCGGCCTGGACCTTCCGCCGGTATGGGTGCAGGCCGCAAAGCTTGCGGCCAATAAAATCAGAGTGACCCAGAATATTTTTTTCATTATCCTTCCTCGCTGGAGTTGAATTGCTTTAAATATCCTTTGATATAGGCTTTGTCCGGGCTGTTCGGTGAAAGCTGCAAACAGGACTCAAAATACTTTTTGGCCAGCGCCCGATGGCCTTTTTTGTAATGGATCAGCCCGATGGCTTTGTGCGGGGCGGCAAAGTTCGGATCCAGGGTAATCGCGCGGTTGTAACAGTTGAGCGCTTTGGGTATATCGCTATCCTGTCCCTGTTGTCTAAAGCTTTCTCCAAGTAAAAAATGGGCCCGGGTGTCATCGGGTTTGATCTGCAGAAATTTTTCAAGACTGTGCCGGGCGGATTCAAACCTTCCCAACCGGATATCCAGCCTGGCATTATCTAAAAATACCCGGCCCAATTTTGCAAGAAACAATTCACGATTCTGATGTGCCGATCTTTTGCGCGGGATCCGATCAGCGGGCAGACTTTGCAGATTATTCATGCGCTCCCGGACTCCGGCGCGGTTTCCAAAAGAGAGCGGCTCCTCGAATCCCGTCTGTTGAATCTCGCTGAGCATCTGATCAAAAAGGGAGACGGCATCCTTTGGATTATACCCGGCCCGGATCATCAATTCAATCCCGACGCGATCGGCCTCGGCCTCCAGTTCACGGATGTATCCGTTTACGGCCGCCAGCGGCCCTGTAAAGCCTATATCTCCGGCCAGCTTCTGCAATCCTTTGTTGGCCATCACGGCTTGTTGAACACCGGTTATAAACGAGCGCCTGTCCCGAAAGTGCCTGAATGACCGCAGCGCGTGGCGGTGGGTGCAATGCGTTATTTCATGTGCGAGTACCGCCGCCAGCTGCGCTTCATTATCCATCCGGACCAGTAACCCCGTATGAATATAAATCATCCCGTTGGGGTAAGCAAAGGCATTCATATAGGCATTTTTGATGACTTTAACCCGGATCTTCAAATCCGCCGGCGCGGTCTGGGGAAGAAGTCTGGCGACAACCTTATTTAAGTAGGCTTCGAGTTTTTCATCCGGGTAGATGAGATCCGAGCTTTCAAAAACACGTTGCTCTTCTTCAGCCTTCTGCCAGAGAAACTGTTCGTCCCCATCCGTTAAGAGCCTGTCAGAAACAACAGGTTCCGATGTTGTTGAACATCCCGTTGCCAACCCGAATAAAAGCAAACAGAACATATATAAGAAAAATTTGCTCAACCTAGTGATCATTTTTGCCTTAAGGTGATGCTTTACGCCCGGAAGGCTAAACCATTAATTCCATATTTTCTCTAAATTCCAGCTGGTTAATAGATTTTTAGCTATGTGCTGGAATAGAGAAATTATTTGGCCAATGTATTAAAAGCAAAAGATATGCCTGCTCGAGCTTTTAATTTAGAATCGACACGAATTAGTCATCGGCCATAAAGGGCCCGAACTTTAGCTTGTTCTGGATGTGGAAATAATCGGAGCAAACCCCGAAGGGTGCCAAAAGCGGTTGATCGTGTGGGGATTTTTACACAACACTTCTATGCTTCTATAGATAAAGAAAAAATGAATATTTTTTCTTCCTCTATTCACTTTTTTGTTGTGTTTTAGCAATTTATGGTTAATATAATCAGTATCAATTATTCCACTGATGTGAGCATTGGGGGGCAGATTTCAAAAAGGAGGAAAGAAAATGAAAAAGCTAGTAGTTTTAGTATTCATCGTATTGTTGCTCGCCGCATGCAGTGACGAATGGTACGCACACGATTCGATCTATAAGGATTGGGAGCACATAAAATTTAGCTGGTGGGGATACAACAATCCGACCGCTGAAGAAGCAGCAATGTCCCAAGAGCGCGGTTGGTGGGGGGAGGAGATACCCTATATTCCCGCTGAATAATTGCATGTTATCAGTAACAGCTTAACTGTTTCAAAAACTGCTGAGTAAAATCTTTTTCTCTTTATGGATAGAAAAGCCGTTTAGGCTCAACGAAGTTAAGAAAATATCCTGTTGAGATAAATCGGTTTGCCTGTGCATGATTACGACTCGATGTTCAGCCTCAACCCGTTAACGTAAAAGGGTGGTACAAGGTAAATTGTAAACTTTGGACCGCCCTTTTTTAGTCCTTCTCTAGAAAACTCCCTTTGTATTAACTAAAACATTGGATACACCTGCATGCGTTCGTGGCGGAAAAAATGCATTTTTAAGATAGCTTATACTATATAGTGTGGTACCTTTTCCCTTGACGCACAATTTGTGTTTAAATATACTTTCGTTATCACCGGATATGGATTGCAAAGTTGACAACCGGGCTGTTGGGGCAATATAAATCTATACAAGCATCAACCCATCCTTGAGCCGTTGAGGTAATAGAGATGCGCTTAACGCCGAATACGATCCGGATCTTTCTGATTTTTCTTATCCTCACTATTCCGGCGGCCTGCATATCCAACAAGCAAATGACCGTCGGGTCTGCAGCAACCCTCCTGGAAGAAGTTGCCAAATCCTCCTACAAGCAATCCGATCTTAGGGTTATCCGAGAAGGCATGCCGGCTTATCTCATGTTGATCGACGGCATGGTTGAGGCCGTGCCCGATAATGCCCGCCTGTTGATCACGGCCGCTCAGGCCTATGCTTCTTTTGCTTCTGCCTTCGTGGAAAATGAAGACAAAGATTTCGCCCGGGCGCTCTATAAAAAAGCGAAAGCATATGCCCTGCGGTCCCTGGAAATACGGGGCCTGAAAGACCCTGTTTCAATCCCCTTTGACGCGTTCGAGGCCGGGCTAAATAATCTTGGCCAGGACGATATCCCCTATATGTTCTGGACCGCAACGTGTTGGGGAAGCTGGATCCGGCTGAATTTAGGTTCGATGGCTGCTATTGCCGAGCTGCCCCGGGTAGAGGCGTTAATGAAACGGGTGCTGGTACTTGATGAGCAGTTCTACTACGGCGGCCCGCATCTGTTTATGGGCATATGGTTTGCCTCCAGACCCAAAATCGCCGGCGGCGACCTTGCACAGGCTCAACACCATTTTAATAAGGCTCTGGCATTTAGCCAGAATCAATTCTTAATGACCCAGGTTTATTATGCCGACCAGTATGCGCGTAAGGCCTTTGATAAGGATTTGTTCGTTGCCACCCTTGAGAAAGTACTGGAAACCCCGGCTGACAGCATTCCGGAATTGACATTACTCAACACCGTCGCTCATAAAAGGGCCAAGGAAATGCTTAAACAGGTAGACGAATATTTTTAGGAGAACAGGGCATGATCCGATCGGCATTGATTAAAAATGTGGGACTCATTTTGATCGTGTGGGTTTCTATGCTGCCACCCGCAAGCAGTTCGGCAAAGACCATCATCATTAAACTTGCCACCCTGGCTCCGGAAGGGAGCTCCTGGGTTACAACGTTTAATTCTATCGCTAAAGAGGTGCAGGAAAAAACCGACCGGCAAGTGCGTTTTAAATTCTATCCCGGCGGCGTTTTGGGCGATGAAAAAGATATGCTTAGAAAAATGCATATCGGACAGATTCACAGCGCAGCCCTGAGTTCTGCGGGTTTATCCGCCATTTTTAACGAAATGGATGTGTTTCAGATCCCATTTCTCTTTCAATCCCATAATGAAGTGGATTATCTGGTAACGGAAATGGATTCATTTTTTCGAAAGGGGTTTGAAAAAAACGGCTATGTTCTTTTAGCCTGGTCTGAGGCCGGCTTTGTCCACCTGATGTCAACCACACCGGTGGCCACACTGGATGATCTTAGAAAAGTCAAAGTCTGGACCTGGGAGGATTCACCGATGACTAAGGTGATATTTGACGAGGCCAAGGTATCGGCCATTCCACTGTCGGTGCCGGATGTTATGGTCGGTCTGCAAACCGGGCTGGTGGATGTAGTTTACGCTCCGCCAAGCCTCGCCATTTCCCTGCAATGGTTTACCAAAACCAAATACCTAACCGATATCAATCTGCTCTACTTAATCGGGGGCATGGTTATGAAGAAAAAAGTGTTCAATAAAATGTCCCCGGCCCACCAGAAAATCCTCATAGAAGTCTTCCAGCGCCAGATGGCCCAGTTGAAAAAAACCATCCGCAAAGAAAACCAGGAAGCGGTTGAGGTGATGGTCAAACACGGTGTAAAAATCATTACACCATCACCCGCAGAGGTTGCAGAGTATAAAGCCGTAACCGAAAAAGCCATGAGACGTTTGCAGGATAAGAGCTTTTCTAAAAAGGTCAAAGATGAGGTCACCGCCAAATTAGAGGCCTACAGAAAGAAAAACCAACCATGAATCGATGGCAACAGTGGAATGAAACGCTCGGCCGGGTGGAAAAATTTCTGATGGCCGTTATGCTCAGTGTGATGATCCTGCTGGCATTTTTGCAGATTGTACTCAGAAACGTCTTTAGTACCGGAATTTCCTGGGGCGATCCTCTGGTTCGATACCTGGTTCTGTGGGTGGGATTTATCGGTGCCAGTTTAGCGACCAAAGAAGGCAGGCATATCACCATCGAAATATTTTCACGATGGTTTCCCGGGCACCGCAGCCTGTATCTCAAAGCCGTCTCCGATCTGATTTCCGCCTTTATCTGCGGGCTGTTGA
Source organism: Desulfobacterales bacterium (assembly GCA_050122495.1). Taxonomy (GTDB): domain Bacteria; phylum Desulfobacterota; class Desulfobacteria; order Desulfobacterales; family JAHEIW01; genus JAHEIW01. Next base: position 7,634 of record JASFIU010000031.1, read on the forward strand.
CCTTGGCCGGCTGGACATTTGTTCAAAACGAAGCTCAGATGGGTGCCGCCACCTTTTTGAAAATTCCAGCCTGGATTCCGCAAATCATTATTCCCGTCACCTTTGCTTTTATAACCCTGCGTTTTGTATTCAGCTTTTTTGGGGCGCTTGCGAATATTTTCAAACCCGGCAATTATACCGAATACGGAAACACATCATGATTCTGCTGGCCGTACTAGCAGCCGTCCTTTTGATGTTGATTGGTGTGCCGGTATTTGTGGTGATCTGCGGGCTGGCCCTTTATCTTCTTTTTACCAGTGGAATTGATCTGTCCGCCATCATCATCGAGATGCATCGGATGGCCACCACGCCGGTGCTGGTGGCCATTCCGCTGTTTACCTTTGCGGGATATCTGCTTTCAGAGAGCGGGGCGCCTAAACGGTTGATCCGGCTTTCAAATGCGGTCCTGGGCTGGCTGCCGGGAGGGCTGGCGGTCATCTCACTGGTTACCTGTGCCGTGTTTACCGCTCTGACCGGTGCCACCGGTCTGACCATCATTGCCCTGGGCGGTATCCTCCTGCCGGCCATGTCACGCGGCAAATATCCCGAAGTTTTTTCACTGGGGCTGTTGACTACCTCAGGGACGCTGGGATTGCTCTTTCCCCCCAGCCTGCCCCTGATCATCTATGCGATTGTGGCTAAAGTCAGAATCGATCAGCTTTTCATCGCCGGGATCCTGCCCGGTATTTTTCTGGTGGTGCTGCTATCTGCATTCGGCATTACCCGGGCCGTTCAGGTCCAAGTACCCAAGACCCGTTTTCAGATATCTGAAGTTTTCGGCGCCCTAAGAGAAGCGGTATGGGAGCTGCCCCTTCCGCTGGTTGTTCTGGGCGGAATTTACAGCGGAAAGTTCGCGGTCAGTGAAGCTGCAGCCATTACGGCCGTTTATGTGCTCATTGTGGAAGTGATGATCTATCGGGATATTCGCTGGAAAGACCTGCCGGAGATTATGAAAAAAAGCATGGTCCTGGTGGGCGCTGTATTGATTATCCTGGGGGCCGCCATGGGTCTGACCAACTATCTGATCGATGCCGAAATCCCGATGCAATTGCTGGACTTTTTCAAAACCCACATCCAAAGCAAAACCCTGTTTTTGATGGTCTTAAATCTGTTTCTGCTGGCGGTCGGATGTACCATGGGAATTTTCTCGGCCCTGGTTGTGGTCGTCCCGTTGCTTTCACCGATTGCACAGGCCTACGGAATCGATCCGATTCATCTGGGAATTATATTTTTGGCCAACCTGGAAATCGGCGCCTCCATCCCCCCGCTGGGCATCAATCTATTTATTGCCAGCATTCGCTTTGAAAAACCGGTTTTGCGGCTTTACCTAGCCTCGCTGCCGTTTATCGCTATTTTGCTGATCGCCTTAGCCCTGATTACCTACATCCCCTGGATGAGCCTGGTATTGCTTAAATAGTCGCGGGTCAGGGAGTTTTTCTATCCGTTTTTTTTTGACCAACCCGGCTGGGGTTCCGCCGCTCCGAGCCACAACAATATACACTGAGTTCCAATAAACGACAGCGGGCCCGCTAAATGCACCCCAGGGCAGCCCCAGAGGACCAAATCCCACGGCTGCGATAGTCATCGCTGCCTGTACTGGGGCTAACTAGACATTCTGGGGGCGTTGTCGAAGCCTTGTAAAAATTTGTTGTGGCTCGGAGCGGCGGAACCCCAGCCGTGCCCTCTGACTTTAATTGAAAATGCCGGTACTTACCGCAAAATGGGTGTAAGGGAAAAACTCCCCAGCGACTCGAATAGTCTGGTATCAAAAGATATTTGGCAACTTCGACGTAACGAGTTGACAGGTCTAAAATAATTGCTAATATCAAACTGTTATGGATGAAGCCCAACCTGAGGAATATGAAAAACAAATTGAGGTCAGCACCTACTGGTGGATCCGGCAGATCATCTTAATTCTGATTGCCGGGTTTTATCTGGTCTTTGGAATTCAACTGTTGGTTTCGGCCTACCGGCTCAATGATCCCGGAAATTTCCTGCTGACCTTTTACGCATCCAATTTTATGATTCTGATCAGCGCCGCTCTGCTGGTGGGCTTTATCTACCGCCTGGTTGCCACTTATCGTCGCCTGAAAAAAATGCCGCCGCAATCTCTGACCTGATACAGCAAAGGCTGCGTCAATCCGCATCCGGCAAGCCTTCAACAAGCTCAAGCGGAAAGGCAAACAGAATCCCCTTGCCCGGCTCATTTAAATCTCCGCAGAAGGACCTGATCACTTTGACCGCCTCCTCAAGAACAGCCCTCTCCCGGATCACCGTAAGCATGATCTTATTGGAAGTTTCGAGGTCTTTTAGGACTTGGTTGATCCGCTCCATTACCGGCAAGGACGTCGTTGTTTTCATCAAAACCCTTCCCATGCCCGTACTATCGAGGACCGTTGACCCCTGAATGCCGATCTTGGCAAAGCCTTCCAGAATACTGGTCAGGTGTTGCGTCTGTTCCAAAACATGAACGAGTAAATACATCGGATTTCTCCTTTATCTCTTCATGATGATTTCATATTCAGGATTCAACCTGAATTTTACGAACTTTCTTTAGCAGCGGGTTTACCGTTTTCGCCGAGACGTTCTCCCCTCCTTTCTGATGTAACCGCTTTGTGCGATTTGGTGTACAGCCAAATGTCCATACCGATCTTCAGAATAACCAGAATGCAAAGCAGCGGGACGGGTGAGCCCAGCATCATGATGGGCACGCCGCCGGCAATGATGGCGACGTGCAGGAGAACGATTCGGTTGTAGGGTCGGCTCATGAGCTTCCCCAGGGTAAGCGTTAAATATTCGCCGCCGATCAGGTAATTGCGTATAAAGGAAATCCCGTGGCTGATAACCAGACCGATAACCGGCCATTCCATCCCGGGCGGTCGACTTTCCCATAGCTGTACGATAACGGAGACCAGCAGCTGTACAAATACCAGCGGACCCAGCCAGGGACTTTGCGGCCCAAAAGCGTCCATGCCGCCGCCCAGCTTAAAGAAGGTCAGCAGGAAAAAACCATGCACCGCACAAAAGCCGCCGAAATGGACACAGAAAAAAGGAATGATAAATAGCTTTTTAACTTGAGCCGATCGAGACTTTACCTTTACCAGAATCATCATAAGGATGTTGTAAGCCCCGATAATCAAATTCTCGATCCAATATAAAAGGACGATGGCAGCAGCGTCCCAGCCGAAAAAAAGAATGCCAAACAGCGGGGCCAGATTGGCTGCTATAAGCGCAAGAATTGAAAATGAGGGTCGCTGATCCAACATTTTTTCACATCCGGTTTTCTCTTACTGCAAGCCGGCCTTCATGCGCAGCGACCATGGAGGTCATTTTATCCCGATAGGCCGACCGCGTGCGAATGGTCGCCGCCTCATCATTGGTCATCAGTCGACTGTAGCCGACCACATCGGCGCTCAAAAGCGCCGCCAGTCTATGTTTGATACGATCTTCACTCATTTGAAAGACGCCTCCGACATCGAAATCCCAACGAACCTAAATAAATCATGACGATGTGTTTTGTTAATCTCTCGGCACGCCTAATAAGGTCTTCGAAAGAATGCCGACATTCGCAAGTTTCTCAAAAAGACCGGTGGCGATCAGTACGATGGAAAGCGCTAAATAAAAAAGGAATCCGGCCAGCAAGCCCAATCCGTAAGGCGCGATCCAATCTTGATAATTACCCAAAAACCCGATGACCGTGGCGCTGCTCACCGCACCGATGGCGACACTTAACATTTCGATGCTGAACTCTTTTGTGTGGCGCACCCCATAGTAAAGCAGGTAACCGAAAACAAATCCTATTCCGAAAATCCCCCAAAAAACAAGACCGGTCATTTTTTCTCCCCCCTTTTCATAAATCCGGACATCCAATCTTAAATAATGAATAATTTGGGGCCATCATGCACTCACTATCCAGTATTTAAGTTCAAATACCCCTATGCCTCATTTTCAAAACCTGTCAAAGCTTAAGACCCGCTCCTTTTTCATTCCAAGGACATCCACAGACAGTCAATCCAATCCAGGGCCATATGAATCACCAACCCCAGTCCAACCATCCGGGTCTTTGGTATGGCCGCAAGCCCTATATAGACAGCTGTCGCCAAATAGGAATGCAGGGGATGAAACCCGACGCCACAACGGTTGGGGTCATAAATCGGATCAGCAAGCAGATGATCGAAATCGATTATATTGACCAATAGCATCACAAACCAGGCTATTTTCCATCGCTCCGCAAATGCCCATCGTGCGACGAGACCCGGGACTATCATATGAAGTACAATATGAAAAACAGGGCGGAATATGAGCTTTTCCGATCGGTTTCAGTATTTTCGATCTCACTATAAATGCTATTTAGTGGGTTGAAAACAAATCTTATCCTAAAAATTCCCCTAAAAACAAGACCGGTCATGCGTTCAGCCCCGGCCGGCTCTCCGCTTTCATTTTAAATATCCTGGCAGCCAACCTTTTGGAAAATATTATGGGAACATCGGGCTGCTCGGTAAAAGTAAATTTAACGACATCGGGCAATAAACGACGGCTGATTGCCTCGGTTGAGATGTCTGTCCACGGGAAAAACAAAGGCGGATGGCCGACCCTGAAAATCGGTAACACCGCCAAATAAAGCCCATATTGGTTGGCGCCGATGTTTATGCAATTGCTGTAATTCGTCCAGCTTCGCATTCCAACACTTTTTAGCCACAGCTTCTGGCCGTCAAATACGGAATCCGCCCGATAGTCGCGTGCCAATATCCGCCAACCGCCGGCAGCAGCGATAAGCTTACAAACACAAATCCACAAAATTATGAAAAATAAAATATAAGCCGGTACTGAAAAAGTCTCAAATGGGTATGCAGACATGGTTTTTATGGATCGGATGTATGGTTCCAATTTTTTTGACGCACGGTACTTTTTGAAAACCGGCTTAGTGGCGTTTGACTGTTATGCTCTGCAGCCCGGTTTTCATTATCCATTTTCTCAGGATCGGATTGAATATAAAAATCGATTTTAAGTTTTTGCGGAAAATATTTTTTCGGAGCTGTCGGGTTTTGTCATGATAACGTTTTTCAAAACCATCGGGCGTATTTCGCAAAGCATCTGCCAGCATCAGGGCACTTTTAAAAGCATAGCTGAGCCCTTCTGCAGAGCTGGGGCTAATCCAGCCTGCGGCTTCGCCCAGTAAGGCAATACCCTTTTTGCCTGAGACTAGCTGGTTTTGTTTCACCGGACGCAGAATCAAGGCGCCCTCCCTGAAAACAATCTTTCCGAAATCCATACCGTATGCGCCCAACTTTGCTTTCAGGCGTGTGAATTTTTCCACAGGCTTTTCTTGCGGATGTAATGCTGCCCCGATCAGAAGGTAGTTTCCCTTTGGTATGGTCCAGCAATAATAATCCGTTACGTTGTGATCAAATATGGAAGTGAAGTACGGAAAATCATTTTTCCGTTCAGCCCACTCCTGGATGGCGACATACTTTTGCGGATAAAGGCGCCGGGAAGAGGACTGTGCCCGAATTTTTGATTTGGCTCCGTCTGCACCGACGAGGATTTTTGCTTTTTCGACAAAATTTCTTTTTTCATGGACAAAGGCGAGTTTGAAATAGCCATTTTCCGGGTCATATGATTTAAGTCGACAATTTGTTCTGATGTCAACACCCGGCGGGACAAGCGAAAGCAGCCAGGAATCAAACTTTTTACGGTTCATGTTGATGTAATGGCGCTGGTAATATCTTTGCAAGCCCTGGCGTAAGTCTATGGATTTAACAACAAAAAGTTGGGGGTCCTCCAAAACGCTCTTGGGCAGGCCTAAACCCAGTTTGGACAGCATCATCTGTGCATCCGGTGCCAACAGCCCCCCGCAGCATTTTAGGGCAGAAAATTCTTCGGCCGCATCGGGCAAACGTCTTTTCTCGATTAATAAGACTTTGTATTGGTCCCCGATGAGTCTGGCGAGGGTGGCTCCGGCCGGACCGGCACCTATTATGGCTACATCATACATACGAGGAATTTAATTTTACTTTTACGCCTTCAATCGAGCGTCCGCCATTCAGCATCTTTGAAATAATAAATCCGTCGGCTGAAAGGCGGCAACACCGTCCACAAAAGATTCGGATCTCCTTGATCAGAGAAATAACGGAATGCACGATCCGTCATTCGATAGGCACAGCCGGGAATGCGCTCCAGGTAGATCGGAACCAGTTGATTCAAATTTTCAGGATAAACACCACTATCCGCATAATATTTATTTACGGCCTTGATAATGGCCTCGGCATTATTCGCACCCATATATGAATTGAATTTGAAAATTCCCAAAATACCCATCAGGGCGATTAAATATATAGCTGCTTTAATCGCATACAGTTTTGCGTATTTTTTATCTCGAAATAAAGATATGAATGCAGAAATTCCTGATGCACAGACGATTAGAAATAAAACGGTTAGACCCAGGGAAGGAATGCCGAATATAAAAGCATCGAAGGTCATCAGACCAAAAGCGATGATGGCTATTTTTTTGAACTTAAATGATTTCTCCGCAGAACCGGGCTTGGACATAAATTTAATCCTTTCGCAATATTGGGGATTAACACCCGTGCAACCGTCTTCGGGCCGCCAATCTGGATAAGAATGGAACCCATTCTTACTAATATTTTCGCATATTGTATCGAAAAAAGCAAAAAAACGGATATAACTATCTGAAAATATGTATTATTCAATTCTTCCAGATAATCGGCTGACCTTTGATAGCTATTGTGACCCCAATTGGATTAAAACCCAAGGGGGCATTATCTGTTATTGCTTATTTGTTGATTGCTTAAAAGGAAGGATCAGAATTGAATTTGGAGCATTGGAGTAACGGAGTCATTTTGATTTTGGATTTTAGAATTTGGATTTCGGATTGAAACTGGCTCGAGTTTAAGGTTTAATTGCCACAACTCTTTTTAAATCCAAAATCCGAAATCGAAAATCTAAAATCTGTATAGCTCCAGGGCCGAGACCTGCAGAGAATTTTAGCATACCTATAATTACCTTTTGATGGATCGTATTTCCGAAATTTATTTAAATTATTATCCTCTAAATGCTAAAAATGTGGGTATCAGAATCGCAGCAAGAATGCCCAAAATCGCGATAACAATACAGACCAGCACCAGGATCCCCATAAACTTCCAGAACGATTTCTGGTAGGCGATCGCATTACCGAGCTGCACCGAATCGCCCCCCTTTAGAAAAGATTCGATTGCAGAGGAGTACTTGGAAAGCCATATTGAAGGGATCAGATATAAAACGCTGGTCAGGATATAAAATATTCCCAGATATGCCAGGGGCGGTGCTTCGGGGGGAATCGGAAGAAAGCTGCCGCCCACCATTATACCAAGCCCCATGAGTATGGTAAGACCCGTTCCGATAAAACCCAAAATCGACAACAGGCGCGTCCAGGGTTTGGTGGCCCGCAATGAGTTCTTGATATAATTAAGGATGGCCCTATTTTTATCAACACTTGCTTCCCCTGGTCCGGGGGGCTCAGGAACACCCTGTCCCATCGTAAATTCAGTCATCATAACCTCCTTTTTTAGGTTTCCCTCCTTCGCTTTTGAGGCTACGGAGGACAACCAGGTTTCGGGCCTTCGCAGCGGCCCGCTTTTGAGCGGGGCTCCGACCGCGCAGGCGCGTGTCAGGTGTCAGGCTTCAGATGACAGAGGTCAGATGTCAGAAGACAGCAGGATGTTTGCTGATCTCGAGTCAACATCGCTGTTTTCTGTCCTCTGACTTCTGTTTGCTGTTTGCGGACACCTGAAACCATAGACATGGTGCTGCGCAATTTAGCGGCCGTCTTGCAGTCTTTCAATCATTCGAACGCTTGATCTCTTCGAGTAATTCTTTAAATATCACGGCAGAATTTTCAACCCGGCCATCGGGGAGTCGAATTTTATACGGCTTGCCTGAAATAGATGATCCAGAAGCACACAGCTCGATAAAATCTTCCGCTGTTTCAACACGTCGTCCTGCTTTTTTCCATTTTAGGCGCAGATGATCAACCGCTTTATCGGAATTGTATTCTTTTCCGTTTCTTATAAATACAACATCTTGCATGGCCTCGATACGAGCCAATAGGCGCTCTATTTGCTTGGTTTCATCAGCCTTGTTATCGGATATACTTTCAGTTGCTGCAAAAATGATGAAGAATCCAGTGAAAATAAGTATAATGAGACTTTGGGTTTTCATTTTAATTTCTTATCAATTGAGCAACCTGTCACTATTGTTATTCAGGAATCGATAGGGTCTGCTCAAAATCTGTATTTGTTTCCTTCCTTAGTTCAGGCTTTTAAAAAATTCCCAGATCTCATCACAGGCATTGATGTCTCTGCTCGTTCGACCGACGCGCCGTAACGGCAGGTACTGACGTCCATCCGGCCAGGTGTGCCCGCCGCCGTCAATCCGAAAAAGCACCACTCGGGAATCGGCCGCACACTGCGTATATTCGATTTTTGTAACGCGGGTGCCGTCGGCGGTGAGGTCCGGAAGTTCCGTCACCCTTGCTTTAGAGCGGCAACGATTTTTGTTTTGCCAAATCCTGATGGTTTCATCCGTTGACAGCACCTCTCCGCGTCGCTGCCGGAAGACGGTGATTTGCCCGCCGTTATATGGAACCAACGGATCCTCGGTCCCGTTGAAAACCACAAGGCTTACCTCTGAATCAGACCGGCACAGCGGTTCCAGTGCGGACGGAATCTGGGCGGTGACAGGTGCAATGGCACGAATTTTATCATTCAGCGTACATCCCAGCCTGAATGACATAAGCCCACCGTTTGAAATTCCGGTGACGAAGACTCTGTCTGGATCAATCGGGTATTTATATATAAGATGTTCGATCAATGCGCTCAAAAAACCGACATCATCGATGCCTTTGCGATGGGCGCCCGATATCTTGTCGCGCCGGCCATCGTTCCAGGATTTATCCACACCCTGGGGATAAACCACGAAAAACCCGTCGCGATCGGCCAGCTCGTTAAACCTTCTACGGGTTAGGCGAACCATTCCGCGATGGGTGCCACCGCCGCCATGTAACACAAAGAGCAACGGTCGTTTGCCCGAAGGATTCGGCTTCAGGGACGGGGCATAGAGCAAGTATTCGCGCGACAGCCCATCGTGGCTGAAAGATCGCCCCGCCGGCTTTTGCCCATGCGCACACGAAAGTAAAGACAAACCCGATATGAACAGGAGCGCTAGTGCAAAATCTGCATATTTAAATTTTCGAGGAATCAGAGGGTGTCTCCTCTATGCGATGCCACCATTCCCGAAAAATCTGACATTTCCCATCTTCTGAAAACTCGATCTTGAAGATACCATCAAGCTGTATTCTATTGCCTGATGGAAGACGAATGAAATTCGCACGCCAGTGAGCAACACCGACATTTTTATGTACGGCCAGCGCCTCAAAAGAAAAATGTATTTCTTCCTGGCCTAAGACGGCATTGTCTTTCCAATATTTATAAATCTCATCAATGCCGACCATTGGATCATCAAAGGGTGTCTCGTAATACCGGGCATCACTTGTGAACAATGCTTTCGTTGCGCCAGGATCTCCTTTCTCCCACGCGTTTCCGTATTTTCCAAGCCAATTTTCAAAATCCTTAAACCGAATGACGGGCATACCGGCCTCCAGAAAGTAATATCTAAAATTCGACCTTAATTTCCCCTTTGCCTAAAGTTGGGAATAAACATGGGCGTTTTTTTCTTGTATTCAAGATATGCTTCACCAAGCCGTTTGGCGAGCTCAGGTTCCTCGATCGCTTTCAATTCCCAGACATTTAAAGCGATAAACAGCGGTGTGAAAATGAAGGTAAAGCTAACCGATCCTATTAATATACCAAAACCAAATAGTGATATAAATACCCCCGAAAGCATCGGGTTTCTCGCGTAGGCATACGGGCCGCCGGAAACCAATCTGGGCGGAGGGTTAAAGGGCACGGGTGTTCCCTTCTCTTTTAAAAAATGCAGAACCGACCATCCAATTAAAAACAGCCCCGGAAATAAAATGGGTAAAGATAAAATGATATTAAGCGGCCTCGAAAAAAGCCGGGGAAGCTTTAATAATTGATCCAGTTGTAAGGCTAAAAGGACAAACAGCGTTATAAAGACAGCAAAGACAATTGCCCCTACGGGAGTCAGAAGATTCCGAACCCGCTTACTGCCTGTCGCTACCTTATAAATAATATCAATCAATTCAGAACGCTCCGCGGTTGGTCAAGGTTATATGATCGGCAGATCAATCAATACGATAAGGCCGCTGCCGCGTTTGCGGGTATCCGGCCGGTGGGTGATGACCAGGCCCATGATTTGGTCTCCGCCTGGGCTCCAGTCGAAATCGGCCGCCACGGCAAATGATCGGGCGAGATAATGCGGGTATTTAGGCGCATGCAACCAGGTCAGACGCTTTTTATCGGTGCCGTCTCGTTTCATTATCCAGAAGTCCGTTTGAAGATCAAAGGGTTTGATCTTGAAGCGCAGGTGCTTACTTGACATCCAGACAATTTTTTGGCCGTCGGGAGCATAGTGTGAATGTTCATCCCATGTCATGGGTGAGTGGTGCGTTAAACGCCGGGTGTTTCCGGTTTGCACATCCATTTCGTAAATCTCCAACGGCCCGTCCTGGTTGCCGGTAAATAAGACCCGGCGGTCATCCGGGCTGAAATTGTGGCTTTCGAAAAAGGCGCTTTTGCCACCGGGATTGTAACTCCTAATAGCGCCCAGCCGGGGCCTGCTGCCATCATCGAAGTAAAAGTCGGCAATTCGCAGGATCCATTCGCCAAAA
>JASFIU010000032.1:0-18303 GCA_050122495.1 Desulfobacterales bacterium
GGATGCGTGGTTTGTCCCGCTGCTGACCTGGACGATATTTATCCTGCTCTGCTATTTTGTCATGGTCTGCATCGTTAATCTGTTAAGCAAGCAGCCTTTGTACAATGAGCGCATGAATTTTCCGCTCTTGCGGGTGCCCTTTATGATGGAAGCCGCCCTCGATCAGACCGGGCTGGGTCGGTTTTTTGCCAACCGCTTTCTTATCGCCGGTCTGATGGTTCCGGTTTGCCTGCACACGCTCAATGGGCTGGGGTTTTATAATCCATCCATCCCTCAGATTCCAACGATGATTTTTGCCGGTCTCTATTTTCCAAGAACCGGTCTTCTTTCCGGATTTTTTAAACTCAAAATCTATATTTACCCGGCCTTTATCGGTTTTGCTTTTTTAACCTCCAAACAGATTTCTTTTTCATTCTGGTTCTTTTTCCTATTGGGCACCCTGCTGTTTGGCCTGCTCAGCGTTTTGGGATTCAACATCCCGGCAGCGGCTATGGGGGTGACCTTTGGTCCAACCATATCCCGCCCGGAAGAGACCCAGATGATTGGCGCTTACATTGTTTTTTTTGTATTTCTGGCCTGGCTGGCCCGGTTTCATTTCATTGATATTATCCGTCAGGGAGTCGGTTTTAAAAAGCAAGAAGATTTGGAATCCGAATGGCTCTCCACTCGGTTTGCCTTCTGGGGGTTTGTTTTGGGTAGCCTGGCGATTGTCATCTGGTGTTCTTATTTCGGCATCCCATTTTTATTTTCTATTCTGATCGTTTTTGCTTTTTTTATGTTTACCCTGGTGGCCATGCGCGTCATTAGCCAGGGCGGGCTGGCCTATTTTACATTAACCGCTGCACCCATGGACGGACTGATGGCCTTTGTCAGCCCCAAATTTTTAACCAGCCTCGGAATCCTCGTCGCCGCCGTTATTCAGAAGGTCCTGTTCGTTGATTTGCGGGAGTCGCTGATGCCGTCCTTGCTGCACGCCCGCAAACTCACAGATAAAGCCCGCAACAATCGATTGATTTTTTTGGCCATTGCGATCACCTTAGTTGCCGGTGTGTTGGTCTCATTGCTTGCCATGCTGGCACTTTGCTACAAATTCGGCATTCGCGAGCTGGAGCTGGACTGGGCCACGCGTACCACGGTTGCGGTTTATGATAATATTTACACCCTGGTGGAATCACCCGTGAAGCCGGGCGAATGGGTGCTGATTTTTTCGATTGCCGGTGCTTTCGTCATGCTGGTGTTGGTCATCTGTTATCATCGCTTTTACTGGTGGCCGATTCATCCGATCGGCTACCTGACCGCCTACAGCTCTGCCATGCGGATTCTGTGGTTCAGCTTTTTTGTGGGGTGGGCCTGTAACGCCTTGTGTATGCGCTACGGTGGTGTCGGGCTTTTCAAAAAACTGCGTTATTTTTTTATTGGATTAATCATCGGCGATTTTTTTATGGCCGGTACCTGGGCCATTATCGGGCTCTTTAAATATTCGAGTTATTTGGCGCTACCCAGTTGAGTCACGCGTTGCGCGTTTCGCGTTTCGTGTTGGTGAAAGGATTAAGTTCTAATTTTTGATAAACGCAAACCTGATAATATACTCTCTTTCCACCCGAATTGTGATCAAGCGGTAACCCGTAACCCGTAACTCGGAACCCGGAACACGAGCTATGTACGAAGACAAGGAACTTCAAGAGTATCGCGACCTGTTGGAGACACCGGAGCATTTTGAAGAGGGCTTTGACTGGAAGACTGTTGTCGGGGCGATTTTCATTGGATTCCTCATGATGCCCGGCAGCATGTATCTGCAGCTGGTCATCGGCACCGGAATCGGACCCGCTGCGCGCTGGGTAACCATTATCTTATTTGCCGAGCTGGCCAAGCGGTCCTACAGTGAATTGAAACAGCAGGAAATATTTTTGCTGTACTATATGGCTGGAGCGGCTTTAGCCACCCCCTTTCAGGGCCTGTTGTGGAACCAGTACCTGGTGCAGTCCGATGCCGCCCGGATGCTGGGGGTCACCGAGTTCATCCCTACCTGGGTGGCACCGGCACAGGGATCCGATTCACTGGTGGAGCGCACGTTTTTCCACCGGGATTGGCTGATCCCGATTTTGCTGCTGGTGGGCACCCAGGTCATCCAGCGGATCGATCAGTTTGGCCTGGGCTATGCCCTTTTTCGGATTACGTCCGATGTCGAAAAACTGCCGTTCCCTATGGCTCCGGTCGCGGCTCTCGGAACCATGGCCCTGGCCGAGTCCACCGAAGAAAAAGAAAAAAGCTGGAAATGGCGCGTTTTTTCAATCGGCGGCATTATCGGTTTGGCTTTTGGGGCCATTTACGTGCTTCTACCGACGGTATCCGGGCTTATACTGATGGAGCCGATTCGGCTGATTCCGATTCCCTGGGTCGAACTGACCGGCCACACCGAAGACATACTGCCGGCGGTTGCCACCGGGATTCAACTCGATCTGGGGTTGGTTTTTCTCGGGATGGTGCTACCTTTCTGGGCGGTCATTGGCGGTCTGATTGGAATTGTCATTACGATGGTTGCCAATCCGATCCTTTATAAAAACGGAATTCTGACACGCTGGCATCCCGGGATGGAAACCGTCGATACCATTTTTGCCAATAATTTTGATTTTTATATGAGTTTTAGCATCGGGTTGGGCCTGGCGATTGCTTTTATCGGTATCTGGCATGTGGCGCGCTCTTTTAGTAAAAGCGATTCTACTCAAAAAGGCAGTCTGCGGGATTTGTTTCGGCCGCCTCCGGGCCGGGGGGATTTTAATTTCTGGATTTCGATCGGCATATACATTTTTTCAACGATTTCCTATGTCCTGCTCTGTCTCTGGCTGGTCCCCAATTTTCCCTGGATCTTTTTTATCGCCTACGGCTTTATTTACACGCCGATTGTTTCCTATATTACCGCCCGGATGGAAGGTATTGCCGGGCAGTTTGTGAGTTTGCCCCTTGTCCGAGAAATCAGTTTTATCGCCGGCGCCAAATATTTCGGCTATCAGGGCATTGAGATCTGGTATGCGCCGATTCCGATTCATAATTATGGCGAAGCGACCGTTAATTTTCGACAAATCGAGTTGACCGGTACGAGTATCCGCGGAATTATCAAGTCTGAAATTGTGGTGTTTCCGATCGTCATGACCGCCAGCCTGTTTTTTTCACAATTTATCTGGCGCCTGGCGCCCATACCTTCGAGTGCCTATCCTTTTGCCCAGGAAGTCTGGCATTTACAGGCGCTCAACACCCTGCTGATGCAAAGCTCCACCCTGGAAGGCAGCGCCGCCTTTTACCAGGCCCTCAACTTTATCTATGTAATCGCCGGTGTGGGTTTGGGCGTGATCGTGTACGCCGTATTGACTTTGTTCGGCCTGCCGATCATGCTGGTGTATGGAATGGTGCGCGGGCTGGGCCAGACGCTGCCCCATGGCCACATCCTTGAAGTGGCCGGCGCCTTGCTGGGCCGCTTCTTCTTCCTGAAACGTTATGGGGCCATGTGGCGTCAGTATGCACCCGTCCTGCTGGCCGGATTTTCTTGCGGCATGGGGCTGACCGGAATGTTCGCGATGGGGGTGACCCTCATACTTAAATCCCTGGGCCGGCTTGCCTATTGATCCTCGTCCTCGATGACACCATTTTTCAGACAACTTTTCGTATTCTAGTTGAAATACTTCGCAAAACCTAATATGGATAAATCGGAAACAAAAATAACAGGGTATTTTTGACAGGTGAACTTGGGTTGGAAAAGAGAGGTTGCTATGAAAAATAAGTTGATATTCGGTTTGGCGCTGCTTCTTTTATTTGCCCCCGGTGTAACCCGGGCAGAGGCGCCTCACCAGGTTGGCGGTTTTGCTTTGGGCCAAAACATCAAGACCTATGAGGACCGGGTCATTATGGATACGGCGCTTCCGGTTCGATATTCGGAAAATATGGAAGAGGTTGAGATAAAATTTACACAGGGTTTTAAAAGCGGGCTCATTACCTATGGTACCTGCACCAAGCCGGGTCAGGTCTTAAAGATCAAGCTCAAGTATGCGGATTCCAGCAAGGAATTCCACAAAGATCTGCTCAAACATTTTAAAAAGCGATTCGGTGAGCCGGATGAGTATCGCGGCGATCCCTTTGGTATCGTCAAGGCCTGGAAGTGGTCTTTTGTCGATAAACAAAACCAGCGCATCAGCCTCAACCTGCAGCACAACGCCATGGATGCTGAAGAAAAAAAAGGCAATGCCGTCAAAATCTCGAATACAACGCTGATCGAAGAAGACAGGCTTTGCTACCAACGCAAGCAACTCGACCACCGCGAACGACTTCGACAGCGAGAGTGGAAGGCTGTAAATCCGGAATTGACCGGCTGGGATCTTTTCGTGCCGCGCTAGCGGGCCGGTCAACGGGTTAAGTCGCCTGGTGATCAAATGGAAGAAGCCTGGAAAGAACTTGCCTGGAATGGAATTCGTTTCCAGGCCCCGGCCGAATGGCAACTGGCCCAG
The DNA here is from genome assembly GCA_050122495.1 of Desulfobacterales bacterium. GTDB lineage: Bacteria > Desulfobacterota > Desulfobacteria > Desulfobacterales > JAHEIW01 > JAHEIW01. The sequence goes on from JASFIU010000032.1 coordinate 4,497, forward strand.
ATCGGTGCCCGTCATCTGGTGCTCGAAGACGAAGCCACACCGGTAATGGAAATCAAATGGGCTAAGGTTAAAGGTAAATTTTCCCACCGAACGCATCTCAAACGTTTGACTTCCCTCCAAAAAAAACAGGTTAGAAAGACGTTCAAAACCGAATCCATCCCGGCCGATTGGGAAAGGGCCCTGACAAACTTCCAGGTCAGCGGCTTTTCCTGGCATGCGGATGCGACGCGCGGTCACGGTGTTATTTTATTTTGCCCGGGCTGCCACAACGCGACCCTGATTCAATTTTTTCAGCCGAAATCGGTTGAGAATATCCGGGTTTCGTCAAAGGTTCTGGATTCTTTTCGCGATCACCGCCCGGACGGCCAGGTTTTGTGGTCCGCTTATGATATTCGTGCCATTGTCCCGCAAGCCTATCAGTTAAAGCGCCATCGATTTGAAGCCGGCAAATTTGAGCTTGATTTTGCAGACGGCAGGCAACATATCTGCCTCCATCGCTGGTCGCTGGCGTCTGTTTTGCTGGCTGAACAGGATCTGGTAGAGCTTGCCGCTGCGGTTGCCGGCTTTAAAAAACCGGAACCGGTGGCCGGGAATATGAACGGATGTGCGACGGCTGAATGGAGCCTTGCTCCCAAAACGGATTGGCAACGGTGGCTGGGGCGCTTTAAACACAAATCTTCATATTATTGGCTTGGACTCTGGCATCTGGAAGAAAAAAACCGCATCCTCGGCGTCCGGGCCGAAGGCAAGAAACCCCTCGACACCGAATTACTGGACCGGATTTGTAACGATTATGAGAGTATTTAAAAAAAAGCGCAGGAAACCGCAATTAAGCCGGACCGAGGCCCTCAAATGCACACCGGTTATCAGTGACAAGATTGTTGCAGACCGGCTGGAGAGCGGTGAGGTCATTATTCGCTATCCGGTAACCATTCGGCCGTTTTTTGCCACCTGGGTCAAACGATTCGGCGGGCCTGACGATTACGTGCAGACCAAATCGCTTCAACTGGACGAGTTGGGTTCATCGGTCTGGGATCTGCTGGACGGCAAGCGCACGGTACGCCAGTTGATTCAAATATTCGCCGAAACCCATCAATTGCAATTCAGGGAGGCTGAAGTGGCGGTTACCCAATTTATACGGGAACTCGGTAGGCGCGGTCTGATCGGTTTGGGGTAGGTTATTCGATTATGCCTGCCGGACCGCGGTTCGGTCAAAGCGCGTTCAAGGCATCATCCATGCTGCCGACAATCGGCAGAAAGGAATCAAATCCTGCAATTTCAAAAACCTCCTTTACATAATCCTGCATATCGCACAGCATGATCTTACCATCTTCGCGTTTGAGCGCTTTGGTCGCCTTTAAGATGACCCGTAAGCCGGCGCTTGAAATATAATCGAGGTTTTTAAAATCAATGATCATACTTTTGGAGCCATCCTCAATTGCCTGAAAAATTTTTTTCTCAAACCCTTGGGATGTATTGGAATCGAGGCGACCGTTGAGTTTATAAATGTTTATTCCGCCCTGATTTTCTTCGATAATTTCCATTTACTATCCTCCCTGCACACTAAAAAAGTCGAGATTAATTTATTCCTGCCTAAGCCTCCGGTTCCATTCACCGTTAAATCTATACAATCAGCCTTTAACCCGTTTCTTTTGAGGTTCTGCTTCTTTTATATTTTTTTTGAGAGTTAAGATATTTTTATCTTTACACCTTTGGTAGCATACCTCGTCCATCAGGTTTTTAGCAAGGTGGATACCCAGACCCCCGATGCGGCATTCTTCAATGGTGCATTCCAGGTCCGGCGTTTCCACTTCCGTGGGGTTAAACGGAATGCCGTCATCTTCAACACTAAAGACCAGCTCATCATTCTGGAGGGATATCGTAATCCTGATGGTATGTTCATTTTTGTCGTCAAACCCGTAAGAAATGATGTTGGTGAACAGCTCATCAAGCGCCAGGTTGGCTTCGAAGATACATTTTTTGGACAGGCCCATGGATTGACCAAATTCTTCCAACTTTTGGCATAAGGCGTCCAATTCGGACAAATTGCTTTTAAGTTTAAATGATACTTTGTTTTTTGCCATAAATCTATTTTTAAGGCCTCAGGCCTCAGCTCCCGTTTCGGCTTTATTGTATCCCAAAAGAACCGCTCTTGAAAAGAATTTTTTCAAATGAAGCTCAAATCAGACTAACACCCAAATTTACCATGCATTCCCCGCACATATCGGCGCGGTCGGCTAAAAATCGTTCCTCCCAGGCATCGACATTTTTGGCCACCGCTTTGAAAATTCGAGGCATAATATCGGGAAACTGTTGTACGGCTTTTGAAAATTTCTCCCGTTCCAGTATCAGACAGACGGTATTTTCCACCGCCTTCAATGAAAAAAGTCGGCGGGTTTCTCCGAGCAACGTCAGGCCGCCCAGAAATTCACCGGTATTGCAGTCTCTAATTTCTTTAGCGCTGCCGTTGTTGGCACGTTCCAGTCGGGCTTTTCCGCTGATGATATAAAACGCTCGTCCATCGTCTTCATTCTGATTAAAGATATATTCGCCCTCCTTAAATCTTACCCTCGTGCAAAGATAAGCAAAAACCTTCAGGCTTTCAAGAGGCAATCCCGAGAAAAAATAGGTTTGTCTTAAAATCTCCAAATTTTCTTCTAACTCGCTGGACGGGCCGGTTCTATTTTTTTCCGACGAGCTCATATAACTGTCCTTTCCGGGCCATCAGTTCGTCATAGGTTCCCATTTCAAGGATTTTGCCGGCTTTCATGACGGCCACACGATCATAGTTTTTAATGGTATCCAGGCGGTGAACGACCGATATGACGGTACTTTTCTTCTTCCAGCGCGTTTCGAGCAGATTTTGAATGCGAGATTGTGACGCGTTATCGAGCGCGGAGGTGGCTTCGTCCATAATCAAAATTTTTGGATTTTTCAGAAATGCGCGGGCAATCGCCAGTTTCTGTCGTTGGCCACCGGATAACTTGTCGCCTTTGCTGCCCACCTGGAAATACATGCCGATTTCGATAACGGTCTCCAGAAGGTCCTCTTCGATCAAAAGCTGGATAATGCTTTGATAAATCTTCTCCTGGGCCTGGGGGTTGGCTTCCTTGGTTTTGCCAAAAAAGATATTGTTCAATATCGTTTGCGAATGAATATATTCCGTCAGTTGATAAAATGTTACCGCCTCGGGATCGTCCTCCGAGATTTTCGTGCGGAACAAGGCTCGGCCCTCTAAAATCAAATCCTCCAATATGCCGGGCAGGGCGACCATTTTATGATTTCCCGGCACAAACCGCAGCGCCAGCTCCAGGAGCTTTTCGCGATCCGGATCCTCCAATTCATGCAGTTTCATGCGCTTAAGACGCTCGGACAATACTTTGAATTCATCCAATTCTTCCGGTGCAATCGGGCTTTGTTCGAAAAAAATGGCGTCGGGCGGAAGGTTGCCGAGGATATCCACGGTTTGTCTGGCCAATTCTGCTCCCAGACTGAGCAGCGGTCGGGTCAAATCCGCCTGGTCTAAAAAGGATAGAAAATATTCGTTTTTGGGCAGATTGGCGTCGCGAAACGAATCCTTATTGGGGGTGCCGAAAATCAAGTTTTCGGCCACGCTGGAGTAAAAGAGGTACCGGTCTTCATCGAAAAATTCGACGTAATCCGCGAGCTCATCTCCGAAATTGCGCTGAAAGTTATCGCGGACACGGATAATCACTTCGATCAATTCCTTTTGCTGGTCATGGGCCAAAATCGTGTTCAGGCCGAATCGCAATACATCCACAAATATGCCGGTTTGATGAAGCACCGCAATAATATCATCCAGGTTGGGAAGCGCTTTCTGATCCTGGCCGTTTCCGTCAACCTTGGCCCGGCAGGAATACAGGATGTTTTCTTCAATGGTTCCGTCAAAGATAAACGGGTTCTGGGCCACAAAGCCCAAATTATTGACCATGTCCTTTTTGGTCAGATCGGCCACTTCTTTTTCTCCGATTAAAACGTGTCCACCGGTATACTTGTATAGCTGTCCGATGCAAAGCGCCAGGGTGCTCTTGCCGCTGCCGGAAAATCCGACCAGAGCCAGATGTTCGCCGGGATTTAGGGATAAATTGATGCCGTCAAGTAAACGGATGCCGCTATCGGTGACAAAAGACATATCTTTGACTTCCACGCTGCCATCCAAATCAAAAGGTTTACGATCTTCGGGTTCCATGGCATGCTCGGGCATCAAATCGAAAAATTCCATGGTGCGCTTATAGGTTACAGAACCATCCTGATAAACCTGATAAAATTCAATCAATTCCTTCCAGGGGTCATAGAGTTTTTCCTGGGCGGATAAAAATGCCACCAGCGCACCCAATTCCAGCTGGCCTTTTATGGTCAGATAGCCGCCCAGAATGAAGACGATAAAGGGGCCCAGGCTGACGAAAAAACTGTTGGATGATTTGACGGCGAAGCGGAACAGACTCCAGATGATTCTTATTTTGAGCAATCGATCCACCATGCCGTCATATTTGCGATTTTCGATGCTGTAGGCACCGTTGCCATGGACCTCATGAATGCCCGTGATGGATTCGGCAATGCGACTGGATAATTGCCGGGCGGCATCGACGCGCTTTTTGTTGGCTCGATTGACACCCTTTTGGAGCACGGGGACGAGAAAAACGACGATGGGGTAAATGCTCAACGATACAGCCGCCAGCAGAGGATTCAAGAAGAATAGATAAACCGCAAATGCCAGCAGCGTTAATATGTTGGTAACCGGTGCTGTGACGGCCATGCCCGCAAAATTGCCCGGCATTGTCAGTTCCGAGATCAATGAATTGACCACTGACCCTGGTTGTGTGTTTCTGAAAAAGCCTAATGGGAGGGTCAGAATATGGTGATATAGTTCTTTACGCATCCGGGCCGTGGTGCGCTGGGTGATCAGAGTTTGAATAACATTGGTCAGGTATTTAAGGGCGCTAAAAAAAATAACGGCAACCAGATAAATACCGCAGTACATAAACAGCAAGTCAATGCTTCTCAAATTAATGGCTTCATTGACAATGCGCTTTTGCATTTCCAGTGGCAGCACCCTGGCAAAAACCATCACCACAATGATAAACAAAAGCGTTATTTGAAGTTTGACATTGCCGGCAAATACCCAGGAAAAAAGCGATCGTTTGACGACGGGTATTTTAGCTTCTTTCATTGCAAAGCTCCTTTACCCCGGATTAATGGATGGAATAAACGCGTTTATAGCGGATTTCCAAATGATAAGTTTGCTAGTATTACTATTAAAACGGCCCTCTTGACAAGCAGAAATTCTCAAGATCAGCAATTCTCAAAATTTGATGGCCGCCGGGCCATGCCAATTTGTTTTGACAAAATAGATACGAAAAGATTATAAATATTAGTTTAATCATTTAAAAAGGTTGTACGATTATCGGATTATCGAAGAAACGGTTATTCTTAGGGTTGAATATTCGACAACCACCACGGCGTTGAACCTATTTATCGGAGACCGGGATCTAACAGTCAATGGAATTTTTTTTATGCGTAATCGGAATGGTGATGATTATTGAAGGACTGCCTTATTTTGCTTTCCCGGGTAAAATGAAGACCTGGGTAAAAAAAATCATCGACTCTCCTGAGAGTACTTTGAGAAGATTTGGTTTGGTGCTGATGGTGCTGGGTTTGTCCCTGGTTTACCTTGGGCGGTCGTAAGGATGCCAATTTGATTTTAGACTTTTTAACCACTTGTTATATTAGTTTTATTGGTTCAAAGGGTTTTATTGGTTAATGATTATTTGCAAACCAATTTAACCAATTTAACCAATCGAACCAATTCAGCCAATTTAACCGTAATTTATGTACGCTTTATCTGACTACAATTACCCGCTTCCGGTGGAGCTAATTGCCCAGAAGCCCGCTGAACGGAGGGATCAAGCAAATCTTTTGGTCATGGACCGCAGGACCGAAGTGTTGTCACATCATCGGTTTAATGCCCTGGATAATTTATTAAACTGCGGTGATGTCCTGGTGGTCAATAACACCGCGGTTATTCCAGGGCGCCTGCTGGGCAAAAAAGATAGCGGCGGAAAGGTCGAAGTACTTATTTGCGGTTTTAACGGCTATGGCAAACCCGGGGTCATCAGAGAAGACCGGGTTTACGAATGCCTGGTTAAGGCTGCCAAACCGCCAAAAGCGGGCAGTTCCTTTTATTTTGATGAGGGACTGACGGCCCAAGTGATTGAACGCCGCAACGGGACGTATTTGATCAGATTTTGCACGGAAGCTGATTTTGAAGCCCTGCTTGACCGCATTGGAAAAGTGCCGCTTCCGCCTTATATAAAGCGTCGCCCGGAGCTGGCGCCGCCTTGTGATGATCGAGCCGCCTACCAAACCGTTTACGCGTCTGAAAAAGGCGCGATTGCCGCGCCTACGGCCGGGTTGCATTTTACATCCGAGCTTCTTGAAAGATTGAAAATTAAAGGAATTGACGTCGTTGCGATTACGCTGCACGTGGGTTATGGAACTTTTTTACCGGTACGGGCACACGATATTCGGTCTCATCAGATGCATTCTGAAACATATTCGATTCCCGGGCAAACAGCCGATAAGATTAATTCAGCCCGCTCCGCGGGACATCGCGTGATCGCGGTTGGAACCACCTGTGTGCGCACCCTGGAATATGCTTCGGCATCCGGGGGGAATGTGCGGGCCGGAAACGGTCGCTGTGATTTGTTTATCTATCCGGGTTACCGATTTAAGGCTGTTGATGGTATGATTACCAATTTTCATCTTCCCCAATCTACCCTGTTAATGCTGGTTTCAGCCTTTGCCGGACGGGAAAAGGTTCTGCAGGCCTATCAAGAAGCCATAAAACGAAAGTACAGGTTTTACAGCTATGGGGATGCGATGCTGATTGTTTAATGTTTGTTGTTGGTTGTCCGTTGCATCAAAAGACTGAGTGACCGGAAGCAAGAAACAACGGACCACGGACGACTGACATATCGATGACAGCAATAAATCGTTTAATTTAATTCATATGTTTAATTTTAAAGTCATTGCCGAATCAAAGACCACTCGCGCCCGGACCGGTGTGATCCAGACGGCCCACGGGAAAGTGGATACCCCGATCTTTATGCCGGTGGGAACCCAGGGAACCGTGAAATCTCTGACGCCCGAGGAGCTATGGTCGGCCGGGGCTCAGATCATTCTCGGCAATACCTACCACCTCTATCTGCGACCCGGCTGTGACGTGATTGATCGATTTGACGGCCTGCATGCGTTTATGAACTGGAGCGGTCCGATTCTTACGGACAGCGGCGGGTTCCAGATTTTTTCGCTGGCCGGGTTGGCGAAAATTTCTGAAGCGGGGGTGACCTTTCAATCCCATATCGATGGAACCCGTCATCTTTTAACACCTGAAAAGGCAATTGAAATTCAAACCTGCCTGGGTTCGGATATCAGCATGTGCCTGGATGAATGCATCCAGTACCCGGCCGAGCACCATCTTACACGCAAGGCGCTTGAAACCACGAGCCAATGGGCCAAACGCTGTAAATCTGCCTGGCAGGAGACCGCAAATGGCCGCAGCGCGTTGTTCGGCATTGTTCAAGGCGGCGTGTTTAAGGATTTGCGTGAGGCATCGGCAGCATCTTTAATTCCGCTCGACTTTAACGGCTTTGCGATCGGCGGATTGAGTGTCGGAGAGCCGGTTGAGATCATGCTGGAAATCGCCGATTTTATCTTGCCGAAACTGCCGGCTGAAAAACCCAAATATATTATGGGTGCCGGGACACCCGAAAACCTGATTGAACTGGTGGCGCTGGGAGCCGATATGTTCGATTGTGTTTTGCCGACGCGCAATGCCCGCAATGGACAAGTTTTTAACCGGCAGGGTACGCTGAATATCAGCAACTCAAAATACAGACACGATACGAAGCCTCTGGAGCCCGGCTGTCTGTGTTACACGTGCCAGAATTATTCCAGAGCCTATTTACGCCATCTATACATGGCGAAAGAACTTCTGGCTTATCGGTTAAATACGCTGCACAATGTTCATTTTTTTCTGAATTTAATGAAACAGGTGCGGGAAGCCATCGCCAGGGATGAATTTGAATCTTTTCGAAAGCATTTTTACAGAGATCGTAACAACTGACCAAAAGGAGATTATACCATGAGAGAAAAAGTTGAGGCGGCCATTAATAAAATTAGACCCATGCTCCAAGCCGACGGGGGCGATGTCGAACTTGTCGACATCCAAGAAGGTGTGGTTACTGTCCGGTTGCAGGGTGCCTGCGCAGGGTGCCCCATGTCGCAGATGACGTTAAAGAACGGCATTGAAAAAATATTGAAAAAAGAAATTCCGGAAGTGGTTTCGGTGGAATCGGCACCGTAATGCCATTTTTTCCCAAAAGAGTCTGTGATATTTTAAAGCAGAAAGCTCATTAGAAAAAAATCACACACCAAAAGAATTAAATTCCAAATCACAAAATACAAATACCAAACAAATTCCAATGGCAGAAATTCAAAATCTCAAATTGTTTGGTCATTGAAAATTGAAATCTGAGATTTATTTGACCTGCGACGAGCTCAGGTCGAGTTGTAATTTGGTGCTTGGAACTTGGGATTTATTCAGTTTTTGGGTTAATCGTTATTTGTTATTAGGTGATGCATTTTTATCTGAATTTAGTCGCCAATAACTGATAACGAATAACAAATAACGTTATTTAAAGAGGGAGCACACCGTGAAGATTCTAAAGATAGACCATTTAGGGATTGCCGTAAAAAGCATTGACGCGGGGAAAAATTTTTGGACCGATGTCCTGGGGCTCGAATTTGAGGGAACTGAAACCGTGGTCGAGCAGAAAGTCACGACTGCATTTTTCCCAGTTGGCGAGAGCGAAGTGGAGCTTTTGGAGTCCACCGCAGCGGATGGACCGATTGCCAGGTACCTGGAAAAAAAGGGCGAAGGAATTCAGCACGTCGCCTTTCGGGTGGAAAACATCGAAGCGGCCTTAAACGAATTAAAAGAAAAAGGGATCCGTTTAATTGATGAACAGCCCCGGATCGGAGCCGGTGGCGCCAGAATTGCCTTTCTACACCCGAAATCGACTAACGGCGTACTTGTCGAACTGTGTGAACGCGAGGATTAGTGCGCCATATTTATGGAATTCATTAAGGTTGATGTAAATGTTTCATTGGCCTCTGGCCTTTAACAGGTTTCAGGCGTCAGCAAACAGACGACAGAGGACAGCCTGCGACGAGCTCAGCCGAGCCGAAGACAGATGTCAGAAATGGCTCCTTGACTCTCCGATTTTTCAATCTGTCTTCTGTCACCTGACCTCTGACATCTGAATGCTGACACCTTGTAAGTAATGATTAATCTAGAATTACCCCCTTTTCTGGAAAAAAGCAAAAAGGAGCAGACCACCATGGCAAAAGATACGGAAATAAAAAAATGGAAGGACCTGGCCACAAAAGAGTTAAGGGGCAAGCCTTTGGAATCCTTAGACTGGAACACGGCTGAAGGCATACCCGTTAAACCGATGTACACGGCTGCAGACCTTGAAGGCCTGGCACATATCGACACCCTTCCGGGGCTGGAACCTTATGTGCGGGGTCCCAGGGCGACCATGTATGCCGGACGGCCATGGACGATCCGTCAGTATGCCGGTTTTTCGACTGCCAAAGAGTCCAATGCCTTTTACCGCCGAAACCTGGCCGCCGGGCAGAAAGGTTTGTCGGTGGCTTTTGACCTGGCGACCCACAGGGGATACGACTCCGATCATCCGCGTGTGGCTGGTGACATCGGGAAGGCGGGTGTGGCTGTGGATTCTGTTGAAGACATGAAAATTCTTTTCGATCGGATTCCGCTGGATCAGATGACCGTTTCCATGACGATGAATGGCGCGGTTTTGCCGATTTTAGCGGGTTACATTGTCGCCGCCGAGGAGCAGGGCGTTGCCCAGGACAAGCTTGCCGGAACGATTCAAAACGATATTTTGAAGGAATATCTGACCCGCAATACTTACATCTACCCGCCGGAGCCTTCCATGCGGATTGTATCCGATATTATCGGATATTGTTCAACGCATATGCCCCGATACAATACCATCAGTATCAGCGGCTATCATATGATGGAGGCCGGAGCCGACTCCGTATTGCAGGCGGCATTTACGCTGGCTGACGGGCTGGAGTATGTTCGCGCGGCCCTTAATGCCGGGCTGGATATTGATACCTTTGCGCCGCGGCTTTCGTTTTTCTTTGGAATCGGTATGAATTTTTTCATGGAAATCGCCATGTTGCGCGCAGCGCGATTCCTGTGGCACAAACTCATCAGCCAGTTCAATCCCAAGGATCCGCGATCAACCATGTTGCGGACGCATTGCCAGACGTCGGGATGGAGCCTAGCCGCCCAGGACCCCTATAATAACATTATTCGAACCACTCTGGAATGTATGTCGGCCGCTTTGGGCGGCACCCAGTCCCTGCACACCAACTCCTTCGACGAAGCCGTCGGGCTTCCCACAGATTTTTCGGCGCGGGTTGCTCGTAACACGCAACTGGTGGTCCAGGAAGAATCCCAAATTTGCCATGTGGTGGATCCTCTGGCAGGCTCTTATTACGTCGAATCTTTAACTGACGGCATTATTCGTGAAGCCGGCAAGATTATCGATGAAGTCGAAGAAATGGGCGGTATGGCCAAGGCCATTGAAACCGGGATGCCCAAGATGAGAATTGAAGAGGCGGCCGCTCGTCGGCAGGCGCGTATCGACCAGGGCAAAGATGTCATCGTGGGGGTCAATAAATACCAGATTGAGGAAGCGGTTGATCTGGAAATTCTCGAAGTCCCAGCGCACATTCGGGACGAGCAAATCGCCAGATTGAAAGAACTGAAAGCCAAGCGGGATGCCAAGGCGCTCAAGCAAGCACTGGAAGCCCTGACCGGCGCTGCTGAAAAGGACGGCAATCTGTTGGAAGCCTGCATTCCGGCTGTGCGGGCCCGGGCCACTGTGGGTGAAATCTCGGATATCCTGGAAAATACCTTTGGACGTTATGTGGCGACCACCCAGTGTATCTCCGGCATATATGCATCCGAATACGGTGATAGTGAGATCATTGAATCGATTCGCAAGCGCACCGAAAGTTTTAAGGAAACTGAAGGCCGACGTCCCAGAATCCTGGTAACCAAAATGGGTCAGGACGGCCACGACCGCGGCATTAAAATAATTGCCACCGCCTTCGCCGATCTGGGCTTTGACGTGGATATCAGCCCCATGTTTCAGACCCCCGAGGAGGCTGCACGCATGGCCGTGGAAAATGATGTCCATATCGTTGGTGCATCTAGTCTGGCAGCCGGCCATAACACCTTGGTCCCGGCGCTGATTGCGGCGCTCCAAAAAGAAGGCGGTGAGGATATTTTAGTGGTTGTGGGCGGGATCATACCGCCCTCTGATTATGAGTCGCTTTATGATGCAGGTGTTGTCGGCATATACGGTCCCGGGACACCGGTGACCGAATCCGCGAACAAGGTGCTCAAAGCATTGGAACAGAAAGAATAGCGGCAATATTGAATAGAGCTGGGCTAGTATGCTTTATGGTTGGTTTAAAACAAATTAGATAAATCCCAAATCCGAAATCCGAAGCACGAAACAAATCCGAAATCCGAATTATCAAATTTTCAAAACGCGGGAGGTTAGGGAACAAATCCCAATGTATTATTTTTTGTGGTTGTTTGGGTCATTTGAATTTTAAAAATTAGAAAATTGTTTCGTTTTTCGATATTCGAATTTCGGATTTGTTTTTACCGTAATGAGTACAAATCAATGGACAAATTACTTAAGCTATGAAATTAGCACATGGATCCTAAAAACATTAAGACCTACATAAAGGGTGTGCGGGCACAAAATCGACGAATGCTTTCTAAAACGATCACCCTGATTGAAAGTTCGCGTCCTGATCATCAGGAACTGGCCCGCAAGATCGTTGATCAACTGTTGCCGCACACCGGAAAAGCCGTTCGTCTCGGCATCACCGGTGTTCCTGGGGTTGGAAAAAGCACGTTCATCGAGAGTCTCGGCATGTCACTGGTGGACACCGGCCATCGAGTGGCGGTTTTAGCGGTGGACCCCAGCAGTTCAAGAAGCGGCGGCAGCGTGATGGCCGATAAAACCCGTATGGAAAAGCTTTCGGTTGAGGAAAATGCCTTTATTCGACCTTCACCTTCCGGGGGCACTTTGGGTGGTGTGGCTCGCAAAACCAGAGAAACCATGCTGGTTTGCGAGGCAGCCGAATTTGACGTCATCATTGTCGAAACGGTGGGCGTGGGACAATCGGAGACCACCGTGGCGTCTATGGTCGATTTTTTTCTGGTTTTGATGCTCTCCGGTGCCGGAGACGAACTTCAGGGCATTAAACGCGGTGTACTGGAGCTGGCCGACGCCATTGCCATTACAAAGGCCGATACCGACAACATTGAAAAAGCCGAAAAAGCGGCGAAAATATATGAAACCGCTTTGCACATGTTACAGCCCACATCACCAAACTGGGATCCACCGGTTCTGACCTGCAGTGCTCTGGAAATGACCGGCATTGTTGAAATCTGGCAAACGGTTATCAGATACCATAAAAAATTTGCCGCCAGCGGCGAACTGGAACAAAAGCGCCAAAAACAGGCGCTGGATTGGTTGTGGTCACTGATTGAGGAAGGACTTCGAGAAAGGTTTGATACAAACCCTGAAATCAAAAAACGACTTCATCGAATAGCCCGCGCCGTCGAAAAGGGGGAAACTTCCCCGACACTTGCGGCGGATGAATTGCTTTTTTTTCTTGACAATAATCGTTCGGTCTAGAAAATTAAATCTCTTATCCTAAATATGAGGGTTTGAGCAAGTTTTGCCGAAAGTGCCTCAAAATTTTCCTGTAAATCGCTATCAGTCGCACGGAAACGGTCCAGCCATCCGACCACCAAAGTGGAGAATAAGCTAAACAGCATGTATTTCGGAATGAAAGGATATCAATAATGGGTATCGTCAAAGATAAAATCAAAGCGCTTAAAGATCGTGAGATCAAAACCCTTCAAATGGGCGGCGAAAAAGCAATCGCCAGTCAGCATGATAAGAATAAGCTCACCGCCCGGGAACGGTTAAATTTATTATTTGATGAAGGCACGTTTCGTGAGATCGATATGTTCGTCAGCCACCGCTGTGTAAATTTCGGCATGGAAAATGTCGATATTCCATCAGATGGGGTCATCACCGGCCACGGGCTGATCAATGGGCGGGCGGTGTTTGCTTATTCCCAGGATTTTACCGCCAGAGCCGGCAGCCTGGGGGAAATGCATTCCAAGAAGATTTGCAAAGTCATGGATCTGGCCTTGAAAGCCGGCGTGCCGTTTGTCGGTATTAACGATTCCGGTGGCGCCCGTATTCAGGAAGGCGTCGATGCGCTCTCCGGTTACGGGCAGATTTTTTTCCGCAATTCGGCCGCTTCAGGCGTCATCCCCCAGATTTCGGCGATTATGGGGCCGACCGCCGGAGGCGCCGTCTATTCGCCGGCCATGACCGACTGGGTTTTTATGGTCAAGGGCAGCAGCTATATGTTTATCACCGGGCCTGAGGTTATTAAGGCCGTTACGGGAGAGGAGATCACCTTTGAGGAGCTGGGCGGTGCCAAAACCCATAATGAAAAGAGCGGTGTCGCCCAGTTTGCCTGTGAAAGCGATGCGGATGCCATCGAGCGGATTAAAAAACTGCTATCCTATCTCCCGTCTAACAATATGGAAGACCCGCCCGTCATCGATGCGGGTGACGATCCG
>JASFIU010000033.1:0-18227 GCA_050122495.1 Desulfobacterales bacterium
ATCAGCGGGACAGGCCTCTACACAGTAAGGGATTTCACCCACTTTGATTCTGTGGTCGCAAAAGGTGCACTTTTCAACCACGCCTTTGGGCCTTGTCTCCGGGAGCGTTTTTGCCCTGGCTGGATTGTTATAGGGCGCTCCGTTTCCATTGTTGACCTTCTTGGCGATTTCCTTAGGAGAGCTTGTACCACCTTCAATGACAGGCTCTGGGTCCTTCCAGAATTTATGAGGGGCTTGCCAGTTGAAATAGATCACCTCATAGGGGCAATTGTACATGCAGTAGCGGCAACCGATACATTTGTCGGGATCATGCATGGTGATGCCGTTATCCAGCTTGTGCATGGCCTTTGTCGGGCAACCTGTCACGCACGGGGCGTTTGAACAGTGATTGCAAAGCGTCGGCAGATAGTGAAACCGCACATTCGGGAATGTGCCGGAAGTTTCGGTTATTTTGTTGGACCAGTAGATGCCCTCCGACACATTGTTTTCGTTTCGACAGGCGATGCTGCAGGCCCCGCACCCGACGCATCGCTGTAAATCTATTACCATTGCATATTTAGGCATTGTTCACCTCCTAAACTTTTTCGATTTTAATTCGGGTGGTCGCATAGAACGCCGTGCTCCCACTCAAGCGATCATACTGGGCCGGGATGAGGTCGTTGCTGCTGCCCCCCCGGGGCACTTTGCCGAATACTTTGGACGCCACGCGGCCATAGGCCCAGTGGCCCTGGCCATAGCACTTGGCGATCGTGCCCGGCCTGACGCCTTCCCACAAACTTGCCGTACAGGTCAGGCTTCCGGTTGGAGATGTCAGTTTAACTTTATCTCCATTCTTAATACCAAGTGGCTTGGCGTCTCTGGGGTTGATCTTGGCCACATCTTCCCAGGGCACATCACCGGGATCGAGGTCTTTAAAATCATGATACCAGGTGCAGTTGGCCGAACGGCCCTCACGGTTAAGCCTGGATTTGTAATCCACGTGGATGAAGGGATAGTCTTTTTCATCTCCGGCGATAAACGGCTCTTCATAATGGGGCACAAACGCCATTTCTCCGCGCGCCAGGTAGTTGCAGACTTCCAGAACATTGTCGACTGTGGTGTTATGTTTTTCAGCGTGCTTTTCCAGGGCCGCTTTGAGGGTTTCGCTGTAGAATTCAAACTTCTTGGTTTTTGTTTTCATATTGCTCCAGCGTTTGCGATACTGGTAGGGGTCGGAGTTCCAAACGCCGGCCTTTAATAAATCCTCCCAGCCGTTGAATTTGTCACCCCCGTTGTGTTTGGCTGGATCCCAGAGGTTCTGGGTGGCATGTTTAAGGGCATAGAGCGCAAATTCTTTTTCGTTGGTTGGGGCTTTGCCGGTTTCCGGGTCTTTGTACGCTTTGCAGTGGCGCAGAAGATTGTCAAAACCCCTTTCCGCAAGTTTTTCCCCAAGCAACCATGGAATTTCGGTCTCATCGATCTTGAAATCTCCCACCGGCTCGATGATCGGCTGCATGAGGGTCACGTGCCGGTATCCATTACCGTGTGCTTTGACATAGCCCCATTTTTCAAACATGTGATGGGCATCGGGCAGCAGGATATCGGCAAACCAGGAAAACTCCGAGGCGTTGGTGGTGATGTGCGCCAGAAACGGTATCTTGGCCAGGGCGCGCTCCCAGCGCTCGGGCTGCGGACATGAAAAAGTAAAATTATTCATGTATCCAATGGCTACTTTGATTTCCATGGGGTCCGAGTTTAAAATGCCGTCGGCCGCATTGTTGGTAACCACGCCGCCGCCCGATTTTCCCTTGTTCAACGCAGGAAACTCCAGCCGGCCGCGATGGTCGATTTTTTTATGCTTTTTACCCTTTTTGGCGATCTCATCCATAAAATCATCAGGCTTGGGAAACTTGGTGGTATATTCTTTGTTGGTTTGTTGGGTACCGCCGACGTTGTCCACCGCCCCGACGATGCCGTTTAAGGCATGCACGGCCATGGCAGCGTATCCACCGCGGACCTGCATGCAGGGGCCACCGCCGAGCCAGGAAATGGCGTGGGGTGCCGCCTTGCCGTAACCGATGGCCACCCGTTTGATCTGCTCGACCGGCAGGTCGGTTATTTTGGCGGCCCACTCCGGTGTTTTGTCTTTCAGCTCCAGATTCCACCAGGCGACAATGCCGTTGGTGTGTTTTTCTTCAAATAGTTCAGGATCGACTTCCTGGCCGGCCGCAAAGCGGTTTTCACCGTCGGTAAAATCACCGACAAAGTCTTTGTACCAGAGCCCCTCGGTGAGGATGACATGCGCAATGGCGACCGCCAGAGCACCGTCGGTTCCGGGTTTGAGCGGCATCCATTCATCGGCTTTGGCTGCAGTGGCTGAAAGCCGGGGTTCGGCAATTGCGATCGTGGCGGAGTCAACCGCATCTCCCCAAACCGAAGAATAATAAGAAACCTGACGGTTGGCGGCCAGGGGATCGGCGCCCCACAAAAGAATGTACTGTGCTCTGCTAACATCATACTGTCGATACCCCCAGTAACCTTCTGTATAGTACGGGCCGAATTTTTCGGCCTCAGCACAGATCGCGCTGTGGGAGATGTTGTTGGGCGAGCCGATAATCTTGGTCATGCGGTCATACAAAACATCGCGCATGTAAGAATAACGGCCTCGCATGAGCATATACTTGTGGGTTTCATTGTTGTTTCTGAGCTCCAGGATCTTATCTGCGATGATGCCCAGCGCCTCATCCCAGGAAATGGGCACAAACTTCGGATCTTCATTGCGCCCCTTTTTAGGATTGGTCCTTTTCATTGGGGTTTTGATCCGGTCCGGGTCATATACCTGCTGCAAGGCCAGATGGACTCGCGGACAACTCGCTTCTCCATTGACCTTGGAATTTGGATTTCCGCGGACTTTCACCGCCCGCCCGTCGACGACATAGACCTGTTTGGAGCACCAGGATGTACATCCCTGACAGGTGGCCGCTTTCCACTCGCCCGCTCCGCCGCCGGTGGTCTCACTGGCCTCGGCCAGCGCCCGCAACGTCGGCTTGAAAGTTCCGCCGAGGGCAATGGCTCCTCCGGTGGCAGCTGAGGCCCTTTTCATGAAAGATCTCCTTGTGACTTTGATGTCGTCAAAAAGGTCTTTCATCATCCTTTTTCTTTTGGTTTTGTCCTCTTTCATATTCCCTCCCTTGGTTTAAATTATTATCTTCTCGTTTTTAAGACCATAAACCCTATTGCCTTGGGATTATAAAATTAAGGGTTCGCTGATGTGTCTGGATTCAATTCATTTTCATCGATGGAGCGTAGCCAAAAAAATAGTTCATCCGGATCAACCGGCCGGTTGAGACAGGCATAAATGTGGTAGCAGATCGCGTCTTTTAGCTCCGGATGAAACGGGTGCTTGGATAAGCAAAAAAAATAAACTCCCGGAAATTTTAAGGTGAGATCCCTGACGGTTCGATTGTCCACCGTAACGGTGTCGATGTCCCAGAAAATTGCCTGACATCCGCTATTTTCAATACGATTTTCCAAATTATGGGTCGAAAATAATGGCGTTGGGTTATATTTTCCCTTTTGCAGCAGGTCGCAGAGCTCCCGGCATTGATTTTTATCTGCATCGATTACCAAAATTGATTTTTGCATTCTTTTGAGGCCTGGTGCATTTCCGAGTAGAATAAAAATTGGGGAAAAGGACAAATTAACGCCCCTTTGGTACCACTTCGTAGTACAATTAAAGCAATGGTCATGCCAGAAGCCGGGCGTGTTTTGTCCAAATGTTAAGCGAATGGAAATATTTTAGATGCGATAGGAGGTAAATATCTGAATATGTGGTACATACAATTTAAGAAAAAGATGCTGCAAGAAAGGTGAATTATACGGGGTCATAAATCGCCTGCAATTTTTCCGGGAGCATCTGTATGGATCCCAGACACCAAATTTGTTGATATTTAAAATTTAATATAATATTAGTGGCTTATATGTGTTCGAATTCCGGACAATATTTTAAGGGCAAAACACAGATGGGTCGAAATTTATTAGAATCCTGCAGCCGTTAGTCGGTCGGCTTCCAATCAGGCGCTTAACTTTTTGCGCTTTATATCATCTTGTATACGGCCATTTCCGAAGGCGAATCCGGTTTTCTTGCTTTTACATTGTCATCTGTATCTATTTTAATGAATTGTGGGCTTCATAATCTGATATTTTTTAAGTTTCTCATAAAGGGTGCTGCGGCTGATTCCTAACTGTAAAGCCGCCTTTTTTTTGTTCCAATCGCATTCCTGCAAAACTTCCTGGAGCAATTTTTTCTCATTCTCAAAGATCGTCCCTGGGGTTTCCGGGGAAACAACCGATGCGGCATCACGAATAGCTGAGGGCAGGTCTGAAATTTCGATTTTGCTGCGTTTGGCAAGGACGGCGGTGTGCTCGATGCTGTTTTCCAGTTCACGGACATTGCCCGGCCAGGAATAATCCAGAAGCAGCCGCATGGCCTCAGAGCTGAAATCCTCAATTTCTTTATTCTGCTCTGCTGCAAACCGGCGCAAAAAATAGCGGGATAGCAGGGGGATATCGTTGCGACGCATTTTTAATGGGGGCAGTTGGATTGGAATAACATTGAGACGATAGAAAAGATCCTCCCTGAAGTTGCCGTCTGTGACTTCTCGCAACAGATCCTTATTGGTGGCTGCTAAAATGCGCACATTGACATTTAATGTTTCTTCGCCCCCCACGCGCTCAAATTTCTGACTCTGAAGGATACGCAGCAACTTGATCTGGGCCGAAGGGGCGATTTCTCCGATTTCGTCTAAAAATACGGTTCCGCCATCAGCCTGTTCAAATCGTCCGGTCTTCCGGCGGATGGCGCCGGTAAAAGCGCCTTTTTCGTGGCCGAAAAGCTCGCTTTCCAGAAGGGTTACCGGATAGGCCGAGCAGTTGATCACAATAAACGGTCTGTTCGTGCGCGGGCTTTGCCGGTGAATGGCGCGGGCGACCAGCTCCTTACCGGTGCCGCTCTCTCCCTGAATGAGAACCGTAGCATCGGTGGGCGCGATATCTTCGATCAATCGATAGATGTCCTGCATCTGGGGGTCTTTGCCGATGATTCCACTGAACTCGGCGCTATGCTCAATCCGGGTTCTTAACTCGCGAAGTTCTTCATCATGAATCACCGACCGCCGAATGGCCCCCGCGGTTTGATTTAAAATCAGATCAATGATGTCCAGTTCCTTGGTGACGCAGGCACAATTGCCGGGGCAGGCGATCAGCATGGCGCCCTGAATTTGATCCTCATGAAAAAGGGGGAATGTCACCAATTTTTCTGCGGTTTTAAAAACATCCGGCAGAAAAGGCTGGTGGGCTGGATCGGCCGCTACAAATTCCATTTTCTTAACTCCTGATAAAAGCGCAGTCGCTTTTTGAGAGGAGGCCTTATCCAGGGTCACGGATTCAATTTTTGATTGCAAAAAGATATTTTCACGGTTGCTGCTGAATACGAGCATACACATGTCTTTGCATGTAACGATGCCCTGCAGTTTTTTAATCAAATAGCTGCATACATCCCTGAGGTTGGTTAACGCTCCGATCTCCTGGGCAATGGTAAATGAGGTGCGGGTTTGTCGGTGAGCGCGGTCCAGTTCCGAGGTTTTTTCTTCAAGGCGGAGGGTGTAATCTTTGAGGCGATCCAGCATTCGATTAAACGAGCAGGTCAATTTACCCACCTCGTCGTTATTTTGTGCCACCACACTAATTTCAAGATGGTCTTCATCAATTCTTTCGGCGGCTTGTGACAGGGCAGATAAAGGACCTGTGATCCGTTTTATAAACAGAAGGCTTCCGCCCAGCGCAAGTACTAAGATCGCCAGCGTTAATCCGCTGATCTGCAACCACAATTGTGTAACCTGATCACGATAGGGCTTCTCGGAAACGCCAAGGCGCAAGATTCCGGCCTTGCCTGAAAATATCGGCCAGGCAATGTCGAGATAATGCGCTCCTTTTGTCGATACGATTTCCTGAAGATTACCATAATTATCCAGGACAGCATCATTGGCCTCCAGGAGCTCCACCGGGATGCCCTGGGTGAATGTGTGGGCCAGAATCTGGTTGTCGCGGATGATAAAAATATAGGCCAGCGTGGGATTGCTGCGAATCTTATAATCAAGCATTTTCTGGAGAGCGACCAGGTCGTTTGTCAGAATTTTATCGGTCGCATTGAGTTCGACGGATTGGGCCAAATTTTCAGCCTGGGCGGACAGGGATTGGAAGAGACTGCTGCTGTAGCGCTGGGTGACCAGTGTTGAGATAAGTAATCCACTGCCGATTACCAGCAGCGATACGGCAAAAAGCAATTTGCTTTTTAAACTTTGAAGTCGCATTTGATTATTTCTCCATCGAAGCGATCTTTAGTTCAATATTTCGAATGCTGTCGTACCACACATCTTGGGTCGGGGTGAAACGATCGATCATTAATTCACTTAGAATCTTTTGCCCGATTGGGTCACGATGCATCCCGAAAAGCACCTGGCGGGTACGTTCTTTTAAATCCGATGCTAAAGAACGGGATGCAACGATAGGCGGAATCCCGTAAGGCTCTGATTTGCGGATGATGCGGGTTTTGGAAGTAAAAATTGGATTTTTCCGGTGGTAATACTCCCATATCAGGCTGTCAATGGCAGCACCGTCCACCATGGACTTGGCGACGGCCAGGATAGAGTTGTCGTGGCTGTAGGTATAGATGGTTTTGCTGAAAAAAGTCTCCGGCCGCTCGCTCGTCTGGCTGAGCCAATAAGTGGGTACCAGTCTGCCGGTGTTTGAGTCCGGATCGGTGAACGCGAAAACCCGTCCCCTGAGGTCGCTTAATTTTTGAAAGTGACTGGCGGTGTTGACAATCAAATAGGATTGATAAAAATGGCTCTGCTGAACCTCTGGGGTGGCGAGCAACTCAAATCCGTATTTTTCCTTGCCGACGACATAGGGCCCGGAGCAGATAAATGCTAAATCAATCTGACCTTTGCCGAGTAATTCATTAATTTCTCCATAGGTTTTGCGTTGTATAAAGTGGACATCCATGTCCAGATTACGTCCGATATAATCTAAAAGTTGCCGGTAATAAATAAAGGTGTCCTTGGGAGAAATCATGGCTGCCACAGCAACTTTTAAATATGGATTTTCCGACTGCTGCTTGCCCGGCTGCTCAACAACCACGGTTTTGGAAAAATCAACCACCCGTTTGTCGGTATCACCGCCGCAAGCATACAGGAAAGACAGACCAGCGGCAAACACCAGGCTTGAAATAAAAAGGTTGTGTTTTAATATGAATCGATATTTGATCCAGCCCATAATCATCCGTATTAAGGAAGTGGTTATGACACTTGATATTGGCAGGAATTCTACGCAGGATCCGTATTATCACAGACGAATGTGGTTTGTTTAATCTATTGCCACGATGTGGTATAAACTGTCAAGGGAAATCTTGACTAGACTAAATTTAAATATGACTTGCGGCTGAATCTGTGGAGTACCGGGGTGCCCATGCCGTGACGAACCGCTTTAACGATGTTTTCTCTGTCAAGCGGGACCGTTCCGGCGAGCATGTGCACGGGGAGATGATCGAAGGCCCCTGCGACCATCGGTGTGCTGGGACCCAGCATCAAGGTTTGTACTTTTCCATGAACGTTTGCGAGTACTTCTTCGGTGCTGGAGTTCAAAATTGAGGTCGATGTCAGAAACAGCACCTCCGCCCAGTTTTTCAATTTTTTATAAAATTCCTGCATGCGGCCAAGCCCGCGAGATTGATCCAGGATATCAAGAACCGCACCTCTTTGTTCAAAACGTTTGATCAATGGGCCAAAGTAGCCCACCATCGAAACCTTTGTGCCCTTTGTGATGTTAAATTTTTCGAATAAAATTTCGTTTTTTTCATCTTCCGGCAACTGCAGCGCATCTTGATAGTTAAGCGCATTGATCAAAGCCAGCGCCATGCTTCTCTCAATGGTTGCGTCACTTTTTATTTTTTCCAGCAGCGCGCTTGCCGGCCGGCCTTCGTAATCAATGGCCTCATTTAGCACCATGCACGATTTTTTATTTGCAAAATAGGTATAGGCGATCCCGATACCGCCGTCGGAAGTAACAACAACCGTATATCCCAGGCCGAGACACAGCAAATCCACTTGAGTTTCTTGGGCTTTATCCTTAAATAGGTTAAAAAGCTTGTCGTTGATGATCATGACGAATCCTTCTTGCTAAAGTTTGGCGTCCACTTGCCTGTCTTTTGCTTATACGCAATATAATCCTGTCCCAGTTTTATTTCCAGCAGTTTTTCCTCATAGCCGGCGATATAATTATAGAATACTGCGATTACCACCAGCAGGGCAAGGCAAAATAGCGAGGCGGTGGCAATGGTCAAACCGAAATAAATTAAAATGCTGCCCAAATATAACGGGTGCCGTACATATCGAAATGCGCCGATAGAAACCACTTCGGCGGCACGCTGATCACCACTGACCACGACATGACCCGATTTAAAAAGATAAAAGCCGGTTCCCAGGGCTACGCCCAGGATAATTAGACGCATAACCAGCGGGATGTATTCCGACAAAAAAGTGGATCGCTGCAGCACAAATGAATCCAGGATCCAGATGACCATAAAAACGCCGAACGATATCAGCTGTCCGGCGTCTCCAAGCGGATGTTCTCCGTTTTTTTCTTTCATTTATACCTCGATTGCCCGGTAACCGATATAGATGCCTCGGCGATTACCAGAGGCCTCGCAGAAGTTTTCTCAAAGCTATTGGGTTTTTGGGCGACTCCAGGATCCAAAAATGACTGACGATGATGGCCATTAAATTTAACCGAACGCGCATTGGGTTTTCCAAACCGCGTTGTTTCCAACGATTGGGGCACTTCGTGCCCCAGTCTTTTACCGCCGATGGCGGTCAAATCCAAGCCACCCGCTATGCGGGTGCTCGTTGACTCAGATAATAATGCCACAATAATCGGGCGGCCACGCCTCTCCAGGGTCTCCAGTCCTTGCTGAGGGTATTCAGTTCATCCGGAGTCGGGCGCGATACCAATCGCTTAACTTTTTGGGCGGCCGTCGCCAGAGCCAGATCAGCGCTTGGCATGATATCCGGCCGACCCAGCGCCGTTAAAAGATAAATATCCGCTGTCCAGGGACCGATGCCTTTGACCTTGATTAGCTCGGTGCGCACCTCCGTGTCAGACATCATCTCGAGCTTAACCAGATCGAGATGCCTATCGACAAGCGCTTTTGCCAGACTGCGTCCGTAAGCGGTTTTTTGACGACTAAAACCAATCGCCTTGAGCGTCGCATCATCCAATTCGAGGAACCGAACCGGTGTCAGCGGCGAAGCTGCTTTCAATAGACGATCATAAGCAGCACGGGCTGAGGCCAGGGATACCTGTTGCTCCAATATAATGAGTATGAGCGTTGGGAATCCGGGTTCACGCGTCCACATCGGTGGCGGGCCATGCTTTGTCAGGATTTGTGCCAGGTCCGGATCACGGTTGGACAAAAAATCCAAAGCCTGCCGAAATGTTTCCTCGGTCAGGGGAGTTGGCCTATCTTCCGGATCGGTATTGATGTCAGCTTTCTTTTTTACCATCGAATCTTGTTTAGAGCTGGATGCCCGTCAAATCAGGTCGCTGTGCAAAGGGGGGTATTCGGGACTTAACAGCTGGATTTCAATTGTTTCTCCGGCCTTGCATTCTTCCCAGCCTTCCGGAATGATTATCAAAGCCTCCTTGCGGGCCATAGATACAAGCCTGCTTTTAAGTTTGGCGGGCTTAACGATGAGTTTGCTCTTGCTCGTTTCAAGGCGCGCGTGAATAAATTGAGTCCAGTCTTTATGCCCGGCAACGGTTTCCGCCAATTGCGCCCGGACCATCGGAAAGGAAAACGAGGTTTCGCCTTTCATTTTCATCAACGCCGGGAGCGTCAGCTGTAAAAAGGCCATTTCATTGGAGGGCGGTCCGCCGGGTAAAATAAAAAACGGCTTTTTTTCCAAAAGCCCGAATCCAACCGGTTTCCCGGGGCCCATTCTTACCCGGCGATAAATACCCTGCCAGTTTAGATTTTCGACCACATCTAAAATCAGATCACGTTCACTGCCCCAGGCCCCGCCGCTGGTAATAAATGCATCTGCCTCCGAGAGCTGGGAGGTAATGGCGTATTGAATCTCCTCCTTGCGGTCGCCGACCAGCACCGCGAAATATGACAGGCCGTAAAAGCCAAGCCAGGAACAGATTTCGATCATATTGCTGGCATACAGCTTCCCATCCGGTAATGGTTTCCCGGGAGCGACAACTTCGTCACCGCTGGCAATTACGGCAACTTTGGGGGCCTTATGGACCGGGGCGCGATCGAGACCGGCCGAGGCCAGCAGGCCAATCAGTGCAGGCGACAGTTTTTCCCCCTTTACGGCAACGGTTTCATTCTGTTGAATGTCAGTTCCACGCTCAAGGATGTTACGGCCCGCTTTGGCGGTGTTTGAAGCGACAATTATATCTTGCGACGGCTGGCAGAATTCCTCGGATAGGACCGCGTCCGCCCCCCCTGGCAAGGGCGCACCGGTGGTCACCCGCACCGTTTGCCCGCTGGTGATGTGAGCATCCGACTTGTCGCCGGCCGCAAGATGGCCCGCCAGCGTCAGCTTTACGGGCGTTTCGTTAGTTGCGTCGGCCAGATCCGAAGAACGCACGGCATACCCGTCCTTGCGGGATGTGGTAACAGATGGGCTGTCCACTTTGGCGACCATATCTTCGGCCAGAATTTTGCCGGTGAGTTGATCAAGCGGCAGGATTTCGGCTTCGCCGGGATCAACCTGGGCCAGTGTCAGTTCAAGCGCTTCGTCAAAACTGATAAATGTCTTCATAACTGTCGTTTACCATCACTGCTTTCCAGGACTCAATTAACTTTGGATTCAATAAAATGTAACTAACATATTTTACAAGGTTTCAGGTGTCAGTGTTCAGGTGTCAGGCTTTTTTTCGCTGTTATCTGTCCTCTGACACCTGAAACCTGACACCCGAAACCTTTATTTATAGCCTTCATCATCCGTAACTTTAATGACCACCAGCGTCACATCATCTTCGGGTTCCAGGCCCTGGCGGAACCGGTTTAAAGCTGTCAGTAGGGCGTTTAATATTTCACTGGCACTCGCAGCGGCGTTTTGACGAATTAGTTCCTTTATCGGCGCCTTGCCAAAAAACTTGCCCTCCGAGTTGACCGCCTCCCAGATTCCATCCGTTCCGATATAAATGATTTGTCCCGGGGCCAGGCCCTTCCAGCGATTTTCTTCATACACATAATTTTCATCCAATCCCAGAGCTAAACCCGAGCCGTACAGGTTTTCAAAACGATCGGTGACCGGATCGTAAAGCAGGGCGGCATCATGACCGGCACGCACCCACTTTAGGAGCTTATTTACCGGATCGACCGTCAGATACACGAGGGTGGTGAAGCGGTTGGTTTCGTAGACATCAAGCGTCAGGTTACGGTTAACCTCGGTCACTATCTGAGACAGGTCGCCCGGCTGGGCCGATCGGCTACGGAGGAGGGCCCGGGCTGTCGCCATCAAAAGGCCGGCTGCAATCCCATGGCCGGAAACATCACCGACGACAACGCTGAGTTTCGCATCAGCATCCTGGGCGACATTGAGAAAATCGTAAAAATCCCCTCCGGTCTTGTTGCAGTAGATGCTTTGCGCCGCAATATCAAGACCTTTTATCTCCGGTACGTCTCGGGGAAGGAGGTTTTGCTGTACCTCTTCAGCGAGTTCCAGGGCGCTCAGCATGCGGTTGTTGCCGATGGCCAGGTCGATGAGATGGGTAATGGATCTCGCACTATTAACGACCGTATTGATCACAGACGCATCATATTTACGGATGCCGCCCTCCTTATTAAAGGCAATGATGGACACATCGCCTTCAGCATAATTGATATAGTTTGTGATCGCAAAGCCTAAAAAGCGCTTCACGCGCGCGTCAAACGGATGGATCCTTTCAAACGCCGCCTGGGTCTGGGATTCCGGCTTATTTGCGGATGCCACGCAACCATTAATATCACAGGCTGCCTTGCGCGACTCCCAAATCGGAGCCGCGGAATCTTCCGGAACCTGGATCAATTCGGATTTTTCCAGGTCATCGGGTGTGCCTTTGAATACGTAACCGCTAAGGAGACCTTCTTTATCTTCACGGGTAATAAAAACCGCCTGGTAACCCTCTCTTAATATGAGCAGGGCCAATCTGTCATAGATATCGTTTTTGATGACGAGCTCATTGATTGAATTTATGACTTCGCGGCTAAATTGTCTGATGGCAGACAAACTCACGTCCATGGCCTTACGCGAAGAAATTTCATGCAGCCATACCAGGAGGTGACCGCCGGCACCGATTTTAGTTTGAACCTGATACCATTTGTCGGCAAGCTCCGAATACAGCTCCAGAGGCTCCGACTCTCGGTCGGTACCCGGGTCTGAGGCAGCTTCGAGAATGGTGTTCCCCGCGGGGCTGCCAAAAAAATCATGTATTTTTGAGATGTTATGTTTCGTGAACAATGCTTTGGTATTGCCTTCAGAAGCGATAATCGATCCCCCTCTGTCAATCACAAACGCAGGATCCTTACGCTCTGCCGGAAGCTGGCACAGGATGTCGATGTCTTTGCTTTTGAATTTTAGAGAGGCTTTGGCGAATCCCTGTACGAAGAGGGGAATGACATAGGGGACCGCTGAAAAAAAAATGCTGTTGCCCTGGGCGGCATTAATGGTTGCACCGATTAAAAATGCGACCAAATAGGTAACCGGGTTGATCAGTTCTTTGCCGGTAAATTTTAGGAAAAGCAATATAGGCTTTCGCATGCAACAGACCCTTCGGGAATGGACGCTTCAGTCGACAGTTCAATCGTGACAATTTGATCGAAGTTCGGTTTATATTCCGGGCAACGGCGTGTATTTGATTATCCCAAAAATGAAAATTGAAATCCGCGCTGAGAGGCGCGATCGGGAATGATCTGTCGTGTGGTGGGCAGGGTGAAAAACAGTATTTGAATTCGATAGGCGTTATCCGTCGGTGTGTTCCTCGATGCTGATCGGATCGCCGCATCGTATTTTGCCCTCCTCCAGCACCCGCGCAAAAACGCCTTCCCGCGGCATGATGCAATCGCCGGCTTTATAATAAATAGCGCACCGGTTGTGGCACTCTTTGCCGATCTGGGTAATTTCAACAAGGGCATTCGGTCCCAATCGGATACGGGTGCCCACCGGAATGTTTTTCCAGTCAACACCGGTGGTGGCGATGTTTTCAGCAAAATCGCCAAAACTTACCTCAAGGCCTTTTTCACGGGCTTTATCTATTTCTTCTGAGGCCAAAAAGCTCACCTGTCGATGCCAGGTACCGGCATGGGCATCGCCCTCGAGACCATGTTCCTCTTTTAAAAAGGCTTCATCAACTGTAACTTTCTGTGTCCCCTTTTTCTTGCTGGTTGCGATGGATATGATTTTCATGTTCCCAGATCCTAATCTTTTGAGTTCAATTCGCCATGTGCCGCTCGTGATCCGAAGAATTTAGCTTCGATCAAAGTTTTTAAAGTGCCTAAAATGCCTAAAATGAATTAAAGTGCCTAAAGTTAAGGAATTCTATCATTTACATATAGATAGAGCGCAGCGATACCTGAACTTTAGTCACTTCCCACTTTAGATCACTTTAGTCACTTATATTTGTAATATCAATAGGCTTCCGGTTATTTTTCTAAATATGGTAAATATCTTTTCCATCACATGGACCCGTTCCCAATCAAAAAAATACCATAAGTGGCCCGCATATTGGGCAAAAATTTGATAATTTTGCCGTATCGATCCTGAGAATGGGTGTTGATGGCGACCTCATTTAGTATTTTTAAGCCGACATCATGGATGAATTTTCTAAAATCTTTGATCGTGATTACCCGGATATTGGGCGTATTATACCACTCATAAGGCAGTTGTTTGGTGACCGGTGCATAACCGGTCCACAGCAGCTGCATGCGGCAGGCCCAATGGCTGAAATTGGGGAAACTGACGATGCCCTTTTTGCCGATGCGCATTATCGCCCGTATGAGTGTATCCGGTTCATAGACTTGCTGCAGGGTCTGGCTTAAGATGACATAATCAAAAGCCTGGTCGGGATAATCGGGAACTTCCTCATTGATATCTCCCTGAAGCACCGATAGCCCTTTTTCAATGCATGTGGCGACTTTGCTTTCTTCAAGTTCAATTCCCGAGCCGGTCACCTGTTTTTTTTTGATTAAAAATTTCAGCAGGGCGCCGTTACCACAGCCCAGGTCGAGCACATGGGATCCCGGTTCAATCCAGGATGCGATAATCTGAAGATCATAGCGCATGCTGTTATATACGGTTTTCTCGGCAAACACGCTCTAAAAATCCTCTCATTAAGGTCGTCAACCTTTCGTTGGGTATCAAGAAAGCGTCGTGGCCCCATTCGGCTTCAATTTCGCAAAAACTCACATCCAATCCGTTTTTCTTCATGGCTTTCACCATGGCCTTGGACTGATAGGTCGGGTACAGCCAGTCGGAAGTAAAGGATACCACCATAAACTTGGCTTTGGCCTTTGAAAAGGCTTTAACCGCCGACCCCTCACCATATAGTTTTTCCATGTCGTAGTAGTCGCTGGCTTTGGTGATGTACAAAAAGGAGTTGGCGTCAAAACGATCCACAAATTTTTTGCCCTGGTAACGCAGGTAGCTTTCTACCTGGAAATCCGCGTCGAAGTTAAATGAAAAATCATTTTTATCCTGCAGCCGCCGGCCGAACTTAAGGCGCATGGATTCATCCGATAGATAGGTGATATGGCCGATCATGCGGGCCACCGCCAGTCCCAGGTTGGGCTTGGGTCCGTAGTAGTAGTTCCCGTTGTTCCAATTGGGGTCGGCCATGATGGCCTGCCGGGCGACCTCGTTAAAGGCAATGGCCAGGGCCGAGTGTTTGATGGTCGTGGCCAAAGGAATAGCTGAAACCACCATCTCGGGATAGCGGACGGTCCATTCCAGAACCTGCATGCCACCGATGGAGCCGCCAACGACGCACAGAATTTTTTCGATTCCCAGGTGATCCATCAGTTTTTTTTGGGCCGTGACCATGTCTCCGATGGTGACCACCGGAAAATCAAGCGCATAGGGTTGGACGGTCTTCGGATTGGTACTGCAGGGTCCGGTAGACCCCATACAGCTGCCAAGGATGTTAGAACAAACCACAAAGTATTTGTTGGTATCGATGCCCTTGCCGGGTCCGACCATTATATCCCACCAGCCGGGCTTTTCACCTTCATTTTTATAATAGCCGGCCGCGTGGGAATCACCGGAGAGGGCATGTAAAATCAGAATGACATTACTTTTGTCCGCATTTAACGCACCGTAGGTTTCGTAGGCCAGCGTTACCGGGCTGAGTTTGGCGCCGTTTTCCAGTACCATTTCATCGGGCGGTTCGGCAAAAGTGAAGAGTTTCTTCTCCACAATACCGACCGAAACGCCGTCTTTGTCGTGTTCTATATATTCGCTCATTATCCTGATATGTTAATCACGAAAACACAAAATCCAAAAAACACGAACAATTTTTTTCATCTTCGCATTTCCGCGTTTGCTTGTCTTGATAAAAAAGAATTTTATCAGCTTCGCAAGCCCTGGTTTTTAAACGAACGCTCGATGTGCACTTCGACCCGTAAGGGCACATTGAGGAATGGCCGGCCAATTTTGATACTTGATTTTTTTAGCGAGGACAAGAAAAATCAGGTTCTGGCAAATGCCTGTTCCAAATCATTTTTGATATCATCGATGTGTTCAAGGCCGATCGACAGGCGCACCAGATCCGGTGTCAATCCCGCTTCTTTTTGCTGTTCCTCTGATAATTGAGAATGGGTCGTACTTGCAGGGTGAATCACAAGGCTTTTGGCATCTCCGACGTTGGCCAGGAGGGAAAACAGTTTCAAGCTGTCTACAAATTTTTGGCCGGCTTCCAATCCTCCTTTAATCCCGAAAACGACCATGCCGCCAAACCCGTTTTTAAGATATTTGCTGGCCACCGGATAGGATGGATCGTCCGGCAATCCGGGATAGCGCACCCATTCAACCTGGGGGTGTTCTTTTAAAAAGCGGGCAACTTCGGCCGCATTTTCGCAATGCCGCTGCATCCGCAGGGGCAGGGTTTCCAGACCCTGTAGAAACATCCAGGCATTGTCCGGGGAAATACAGGCGCCTAAATTACGTAATGGCACAAGCCGCATCCTCAGGATAAAGGCGATGGAATTCAAGTCGCCCAGGTCATGGGCGTAGCGGACACCATGATAACTTGAATCCGGCTCATTGTAGAGCTTGAATTTGGGATCTTTCCAATCAAATTTGCCTGAATCAATGACAATACCGCCGATCCCGGTGCCGTGCCCGCCCATCCATTTTGTCAGGGAATTCAATACGATATCGGCACCATGGTCGATACATTTCAGTAAATAGGGCGTGGTAAAGGTGGCATCCACAATCAACGGCAGATTGTGGTTGTGAGCAATCTTTGCGATCGCGCTAATGTCCGTAAAATCCAGGACCGGGTTGCCGATGGTCTCAATAAAAATGGCCTTTGTTTTTTCGGTAATCGCCCTGGCGAAATTTTCCGGATCTCTGGCGTCTACAAAATTTACGCGGATATCAAATTGGGGCAGAATACAATCAAACATAGTATAGGTACCGCCGTACAAATTAGAAGCTGAAACGATTTCATCCCCGGCGCAACAGATATTGATGGCCGCATAATACACGGCCGACGTGCCGGAAGAAAGTGCCAGCGCGGCTGCGCCGCCTTCCATGGCGGCTATTCGCTGCTCGAGAACATCCTGGGTGGGATTCATGAGACGGGTGTAAATGTTACCCAGTTCCTTGAGTGCAAAAAGATTGGCCGCATGTTCCGTGTTTTTAAACACGTAAGAAGAGGTTCGGTGAATCGGCACGGCGCGGGCGGTGGTGGTCGGATCCGGCTCCTGGCCGGCATGCAAGCACTGTGTTTCAAATTTATAACTATCTTTCATTTTTTAAACCTCATTTTCATTAAAGTATGGAATCGATACGCTGACGATTATTAAGCGCGGCGGGTGGTTTTGTACTAGATAAAGGGGGATCAGCTGCGGGCAGCTTATCTTATCAGCGGCTCAAATACTTCGCAGGTCCGGCATATCTTCATTTTTTCTTTCCAGTTTTTCTGGGCGGTGCCATCACAAATGGTTCCATTGATAAACCAGCAAAGTTCTCCGGCCCCGAATTCCCAAGCCGGACATCTGGTTTTCTGTTCCGGGCTGCAATTTTTAATCTGCCAGCATGCTTTCACTTTGCCCGATTTGGTATTCTGCTTCACGGTTAAAAAATACATCTGTCGTTCGACGGCAGCCGGTACTTTGCGCCAACCCTGTTCGTAACTATGCACTGCTTTTAACGAGACGCCCAGCAATTGAGCCATTTGGGCCTGGGTCTTTTTCAATTTTTTGCGAAGGTCTTTAAACTCTGTACGTTCCATAGAACCTGTCCTTTAAGCGATGAAATTATTTTAAATCTTGTCTGCTTAATTTGTTACATTGTGGCATGTGTGTCAACAAAAAAGATTGCCGATGTGGCCTGAAACCCGACCGATGCTGAAATGCTCAGAGTGCCTTTGAGATAATGCCGCCGCCCAGCACGGTATCGCCGGCATAAAGCACTGCGGATTGTCCGGGCGTCACCGACACCTGCGGTTTCTCGAATAAAATCCGGGTTTGATTGCCATCCGGTGGAAAAACCGTTGCCTCCGCCTGCTTATGCTTGAGACGGATCTTGACCTGTACCGACTGGGGTTGTTCAATCCGGTCGATGGCGATCAGATTTAAATCCGTGGCCACCAGACCTTTCGATCGGTTCTCCTGATTGCTGACGATAATACGGTTGCTGGCGGCATCGATACGGCTGACATATAGCGGACGCCGGGAAGCAATGCCCAGGCCGCGGCGCTGGCC
This sequence comes from Desulfobacterales bacterium, assembly GCA_050122495.1. Taxonomy (GTDB): domain Bacteria; phylum Desulfobacterota; class Desulfobacteria; order Desulfobacterales; family JAHEIW01; genus JAHEIW01. The sequence goes on from JASFIU010000033.1 coordinate 18,014, forward strand.
GATGGTATAATGAATAATTCCCCGATGTCTTCCAAGAACCTGACCGGCCTCATCCACAATGTCGCCTGCTTGAATCTCGTCTTTATCAAAAAGAATGGAATAATCCCCACCGTCAATAAAATCCTGGCTTTCCTCCCGATCTGCTGTCTCCAGCCCCAGCGAGCGGGCCATTGTTCTGACCTCCTGTTTGGTATGATCGCCTACGGGAAAAAGT
>JASFIU010000034.1:0-18170 GCA_050122495.1 Desulfobacterales bacterium
GATTTTGCCGTGCCATCCCTCCAGGCGCTATTCCAAGAAGGTTATGACATCGCACTGGTTGTCACCCAGCCGGATCGGCCTAAGGGACGGGGCCGCAAACTGGTGGCGCCTGCGGTTAAGACAAAAGCGCTGGAATTAAACCTGGAAATCCTGCAGCCGGCAACGCTGAAAAGCCAGGAATTTACAGATTTGATCAGACATATTGAGCCCGATTACCTCGTCGTCATCGCTTTCGGTCACATTCTATCGGGGAGAATTCTCCAGGTGCCCAAATTCGGCGCCATCAACATCCACGCCTCATTGCTGCCGAAATACCGCGGGCCGGCCCCTATCCAGTGGGCCATCATTAATGGTGATTCGCAAACCGGAGTCACCACCATGTTCATGGACGAGGGCATGGATACCGGAAATGTGCTGCTGGCAAAAACGGAGCCGATCCTTCCCGAGGATACCGCCGCCACACTGCATGACCGGCTGGCAGACTGCGGCGCCGAGCTACTCATCAAAACCTTAAAGCATCTTGCCGCCCAAAAATTAAAGCCCATCGTACAGGATCACAACAAGGCCACATATGCACCTTTGCTCAAAAAACAGGACGGCCATATCAACTGGCACAAGCCTGCCGAAGAACTGGAACCGTTTATCCGGGGTATGACGCCCTGGCCGGGAGCGTTTACGTTTCATAATGAAACTCGACTGAAAATATTAAAAGCCGCCCCGATTGCGGAACGTGTATCGGAAGCCCCCGGGACGATTCTAAAAGCCTTCCCGGATGAGTTGCGGGTGGCCACGGGAACGGGTGCGTTATCCATCATCGAGATCCAGGGCCCTTCCGGAAAGCGGCTGGGTGTCGCGGATTTTCTGCGGGGATATCAGCTGCCAACAGGAAGTATTCTAACTTGAAGCTATCCCAAAAGGCCTTTAATACCCGATTATTCATGTTTCAAGCCCACATAAAGTACTTGCTTCAAGAAATGAGCTAAAATTTAAAATGATCTAAAATGCCTAAAATTGAGGCATTCTATCAAATTTTAATATAAAAGATTGAGCGCCAGCGAAGCCATAACTTTAGGCACTTTAGCTCATTTTAGGCACTTCTAACTTTAGAGCACCTTGGGAGCTTCTGCCTCTGTATTCCAAGATGAACTGCTAATTTTGGTACCCCCTGTTAACGCCATGGCCCATGACCCGCGTAAAACCGCTTTAGACGTATTAAACGCCTTAATCCCGGGCAAAAAAACGTTGGACAGCATTCTGGGCGACATCCCCCAGGATGAGCGCTATCTTTCCAGAAGAGATCGGGCCCTGTTTACGGCCATGGTTTATGGCGTTTTAAGATGGCGCCGCCGACTGGATCACGTTATTACACATTTTTCAAATACCCCTATCCAAAAAATTGAGCCCGGCGTGCTAAATATCCTGCGCCTGGGGCTTTTTCAGATTATCTATCTGGATCGCATCCCGAATTCGGCCGCCGTCAACACCGCAGTTGAATTGACCAAACAGATCGGCACCGCCCGGGCAAGCGGTTTTGTCAATGCCCTGCTGCGCAAATCAGCTGAAAATTACAACCGCGTTCAGTTCCCGACATTTGAAGCGGATCCACTTACTTTTTTAACGGCCGGCCAATCAATGCCAGACTGGCTTGCACAACGCTGGTTAAAACGCTTTGACAAAGATACCGTAATGACGCTGTGCAATGCGATAAACTCCATTCCACCCGTCACCCTGCGGACAAATACGCTAATAACAACTCGAAATGAGCTGATCTTAGCACTTGAAAGCCAGGTGGAGCGCATTGATTCCACAATTATAGCGCCCGATGGGATCAAATTGATTAATCCCAAACGGTCCATTCCCGAGCTGTCCACATTTGAAAAAGGTTGGTTTCAGGTTCAGGACGAAGCGGCCCAGCTCGTCGCCTTATTGCTCAATCCACAGCCGGGCGAATCGGTGCTGGATGCCTGCGCAGGGCTCGGGGGTAAAACGGGGCATATTGCCCAGCTCATGCAAAACAGCGGCAGCGTGACGGCAATTGACAGAGATGGGAGAAAACTTCAGCTGCTTGATTCTGAAATGCAACGGCTCAACATATCCATCGTGCGCAACGTCTGCCACGATCTGGAAACGGCTTTGGATAAAAACCAGATCGGGGTTTTTGACCGCATCTTGTTAGATGCCCCCTGCTCGGCTCTGGGTGTGCTAAGACGCAATCCGGATATCAAATGGAATTCAAACGAAGAGAGCTTAAAGCGTCACGCAACCATCCAAAAGCGATGTCTCGAAACTCTGGCGCCAATGCTTAAGCCCGGCGGCGTTTTAGTTTATTCGGTATGCAGCATCGAGCCCGAGGAAAACGAAATGGTCATTGATGCTTTTTTGAAAAACTATCCTGAATTTGTTATAGATAAGAATCAGGGTAAAGTACCTGAAACCCTGCTTTCAATGGTTGAACCAAAAACCGGGTTTAAAACCCTTCCAATGTTGAAAGATTTGGATGGATTTTTCTTAGCCCGCCTGAAAAGAACAACGTGATTGCAAAAATCGCCAAAATAGCCGGTATTGGGTTGGTATTTATTTTTGCAGCCGGAATCAGCGCTTACCTTACGCTTACGCTTATTATCAAAAGCGGAGATACGGTAATCGTTCCCGATCTAGAGGGCAAAGATGTCGTCTATGCCCTTGAGCTGCTGACCGAGCTGGAGTTGAACACAAAAGTGAAAGGATCGGAATATACGGCCGACATTCCTAAAAATTACGTTGTATTTCAACAACCCCAGGCGGGTGCGGAGATCAAAAAAGGCCGCGATGTCAAAATTATTCTGTCAAAGGGCCCGCAGACCGTCTCGATGCCCATTTTGCTTTCCCTTTCGGTTCAGCAGGCCAACATTATCCTGGATGAAAACGGAATATGCCAGGGTAAATTATCAAGCACTTACAGCAAAACGATACAAAAAGATCACATCATCGCCCAGGTTCCCTCACAGGGAACGATGATTTCCCGGGGCGAGTGTACCGATCTTTTGATCAGTAAAGGCCCCCGGCCCAGAGCGTTTATGATGCCTGATCTGGTTGGCTTAACCATAGAGGATGCGTTACAGTCCATTGAAAGCGTAAAACTGGTCATCGGGGAGATAAAATCCTCATATCAAAAAAATAAACCCCGAAATATCATCGTAAAACAGACGCCCATATCCGGGCAGCGGGTGCTATCCGCCAGCACGGTCAGTTTATTGATAAATCGAGAATCCAGCAGGGATGGCTCTAACCGGCTCTATGGACAGTTCCCGGTCAACCTGTTTAGTTATCGCCTGGATAACGGTTTTTTAAGGCGACGCATTCGCGTGAGCCTGAACAGTGCCGGCTTTACAAATGACATTTTTGATGACTTCGTCAAAGCCGGCGAAGAGATCTGGCTTCTGATTCCAGGGGATACCGAGGCGACGTTATTTTTATATGAGAATGATAAACTGATTAAGACCCAGACCTATGCCGGGTGGTAGGTACCAGCGTTCAGATGACAGAAAACAGAGTTCAGAAGACAGAATTCAGAACTCAGATAGTGGCTTCATTTTCTGTATTTATCGTCTATCTTTTGTCCTCCGATCTCTGTCCTCTGTCGCCTGACTTCTGACCTCTGTCCTCTGTAAATTTGACAACTGGGAACGGACTACGGATATTTTCAGGAGAAAAATTATGAGACGCATCGCGCCATCAATTCTGTCAGCCGATTTTTCAAAGCTTGGAGCTGAAATCAAAGCCGTTGAAACTGCCGGAGCGGACTGGATTCACGTGGATGTCATGGACGGGCACTTTGTGCCCAACATTACCATCGGGCCGCTTGTCGTTGAAGCGGTAAAGCGGGTGACTGCGCTTCCGATTGATGTCCATTTGATGATCGAAAATCCCGACAGCTACATTCCGGCGTTTGCCGAAGCCGGAGCTTCATATATTTCGGTCCAGGTCGAAGCCTGCATCCATCTCAACCGCACAGTTCAACTGATAAAGGACTGCGGTGCGCATGCAGGCGTTGTCCTGAACCCTTCAACACCCGTGAAAAGCCTCGAGTGGATTCTTGAATATGTGGACTATGTTTTGATTATGAGTGTCAACCCCGGCTTCGGCGGTCAGGAATTCATTCCCAACAGTATTGCAAAAATCAAAGCGTTGCGCACACTGATTCAGGATCGGGGCCTAACGGTGTTAATTGAAGTCGATGGCGGGGTAAACGAAAACACAATAGCAGAAATATCTTCTGCCGGCGTGGATATTTTTGTAGCCGGCTCGGCTATATTTGGCAGCCGGGACTATCAAAAGACCATTCAAAGCTTCCGCCAGAAAATAAGCTGATATTAGGACACTTTTTTCCCAAGAAAGACACTGCACCATTTATAAACCCGCGCCCATCCGCTGCGGCGTTCTTCAGCCTGTCGTCTTTCTTTGCCTTTGCGACGTTCTCTGCCGCCTTCGGTAAAATAATCCAGGTTGTACAATTTGCGCTTATCTTCACCGGAACGGCGGTCGATCGGCGAGCGCTTCACCGAAGTTTGCGAAGGCTTATTCCTGGCTTCGAATTCTTCTATAGGGTCGATATCTTCCATGGCACATTATGAAAATTGAATACCGGGGGGAGAATTTCAAATTCATGATGGCCCCTTAATTTCGTAAGTTACTATAAAATAAACAAAATATTATGTCAAATCATATTCTAAAATAGGAATCAAAATCATAATAGTAGACAAACAATGCATAACGTAATAATCTGATACTAAAAAGTCTAAAAGCCGCAAAAAAAGTGCCGATGGAAGGTAAAAGTTCAATCATACAGGGTTTGCCGTTTATGTCGATCATACTGGCCCTGCTGTTTTTAATCAGCGCGAGAGTGATCGCGCGCTTTAAGAAGCGAACGAGCAGCGATACCGGCGACCCGAACCTGCTCGATTTGGCGTTTGAAGCCAGAGTTGAAAAAGAGCGGCCCGAACGGATTCAGCTTAAATGTCCCGCCCTGATCGATAAGTCCAAGGGGGTGATGAAAGTCGGGATAAAGGAACTGACCACCAACGGTGCCTTTGTAACCTGCCCCAATCCCTTTCCCGTCGGAGAATCTTTTCCATTAAGGATTTTATTAAATGATCGCGCCCCCCAAATCTTCAATGCCGAAGTGGTGTGGAATAATCAAAATGTCATTGATGAGGAAATCGTAACCCGGGGGATGAAGGTTCGATTTCTGAAGCTATCCGGCAACGACCGAAAAATGATCGATGAGATTCTTTCACTCCGTTTACAGACCAAACCCATGCCTTGATCCTTGATCCAGCCGCCATAAAGCCGATTCTCAAAATCTAGCTTGACATAAAAATAAAATGAGATTATTTTATGACTGACCGGTCGGTCAGTTAATTAGAAACAATATATTTTATAATATAACTATCTATTATTTCATATTTTATATATTTGACTAATTGGTCAAAAGGAGGCGCTTTCGATTGACTGACAATCAAACGGGGAAGATCAAGAAAAGGCATCAAATCATCGAAGCGGCTGCCCGGGTATTTGCCAAAAAGGGCTATTCCGGTGCAGTAATTGCCGATATCGCGCTTGATGCCAAGGTCGGCAAAGGTACGGTGTATGAATATTTCGATAGCAAAGAAGATTTGTTTTTTGCGGTGTTTGAGTGGTTTCAAAAGCAGACCGAGAATGCCGCTGCGGTAAGGATCTCTGCCCTCGGCGGGTGTGCGGCCGACCGCCTCAAGGCTTTAAATGACAGCCTCATGGGAATGTGGGATGAGATCAAAGATGTCTTTGTGCTGGTGATGGAATTCTGGGCGGCTTCATCTTCGACTCAAATGCGTAGGCGATTCAAAGGCGCGTTTAAACAACTGTATGATGATTACCGCCATATTGTTTCTGCTTTGATTCGGGAAGGAATCAAAAGCGGAGAATTCAAATCGGATGTCAAACCGGAGCCGGTGGCGGCTGCATTGGTTGGGACCTGGGATGCCCTCTTTTTGCAGGCCTGGTTTGATGACCGCTTTGATCCGGCCGCAACCGCAAATGATTTTCTAGATACCGTACTACATGGGTTGGCCGCTTAAGCCTGAGTGGTCGTATCAAATTTTACAAAGGGAAAAAAAATGATGCGGCAAACGATAAAATCAATACTTATGCTATTGTTTCTCGTTTTGACGATAAAAACACCCTGCCCCGCTCTGGACGCCAACCAAATTGTCACGGACGGCTTTAATTACTGGCGGGGCAAGGCGTCCATCGGAACCGTTGAAATGCTGATCCACCGCCAAGATTGGGAGCGGTCCATGACCATCAAGGCCTGGACCCGGGGACAAAAGGACAGCCTTTTCTATATTGCGGCCCCACCCAAGGATTACGGTAACGGCACTTTAAAAAAGGGTCGCGAAATGTGGATATACAATCCCAAGATCAACCGGGTGGTCAAAGTTCCCCCCTCCATGATGAGCCAGTCCTGGATGGGATCGGACTTTTCCAATAACGATCTGGCCAAATCCGACAGCCTGCTGGTGGATTACGAGCATACCATCATCGACACCGAAACCCATGAAGGCAAAACGGTCTACGTAATTGAATCCAGGCCCAAACCGGATGCACCGGTGGTGTGGGGCATGCAGCGGCTTAAAATTCGCGAAGATCAGATCTGGCTGAGTGAAGAATTTTTTGATGAAGATTTGCAACCGATCAAAATCATGACGGCCATGGAAATTCAGATGCTGGGCGGTAAATTGTTCCCGAAAGTGTGGCGCATGCGAAACGTCGATGCGCAGGGCCGCTACACGCAGCTGACCTACCAATCCCTGGAATTCAAATCGAGCTTACCGGACCGCCTGTTTACTTTAAGCAGCCTGAAGCAGCGCCGGAGGTAACCTTTTGTCCATCGAAACCAAAATGGCCTGGCGCAATATCTGGCGCAATCCCCGGCGCACCATCTTAACCGTAAGCGCCATTACGTTTGCCTCGGTTTTACTGGTGTTTATGCTGTCCTTCCAGTTCGGCAGCTATGAAACCATGATAAACACATCGGTGAAGATCAGCACCGGGCACCTGCAGGTCCAAGCTCAAAAATACCGGGAAAAAAAGAGCATCCGGTTTGTCATACCCGAACCGCAGGCGGTTGCCCGAATTGTCGCTCAAATTCCTGAAGTGGCTGCCTATACCTTCCGCGGGCAGGCATTTTCACTGCTTTCTTCTAAAAATAGAACCTACGGGGTAATGGTGAGTGGAATCGATCCCCCAAAAGAAGCCCATGTCTCCAGATTAAAACAACTGGTTCGCGAAGGAAATTTTTTAGCGGCCGACGATGTCAACCAGGCGGTGGTGGGGAGGCTGCTGGCGAAAAACCTGCGGGTTGCCGTCGGTGACGAACTCACATTGCTCGGACAGGGGCGCGACGGGTCGATTGCCGCCACCGTGGTTCATGTGAAAGGGATTTTCAGCTCGGGCATCGATGACTTTGATCGCTCCGCAATGCAAATCCCGCTGGCCACCTTCCAGGATGTTTTCAGTATGGACGGGGCGGTGCATGAAGTGGTGGTCATCGGAAAGTCCCTGTCGGAAATATCCGCGATAAAAGCCCAATTAAAAACCGCCCTTTCCGATCTGAACAGCAGCAAACCATTGAAAGCGTTGGATTGGCAGGAACTCATGCCGGGATTACGGCAGGCCATTGAAATGGATCTGGTCAGCGGGCTCATTTTTTATGGCCTGCTGATCGTTGTGGTGGCGTTCAGCATTTTAAATACCTTTTTGATGGCGATCTTCGAGCGTACCAAGGAATTCGGCGTAATGATGGCCATTGGAACCACCCCCCGGCGTCTCACAAAGGTGCTGCTGATTGAATCCATGGCGATGACGATGATCGGCATTATGGCCGGCATTCTAATCGGAATCGGGATAACCTATTATTTTCAGGTTCACGGTATTGATTTTTCGGGTGGATCTGAACTGCTGAGTCAATTCGGCATCACCGGCAGAATGTATCCGAAATTGTCTTTGCTTTCCGTGTCCATCGGCCCTTTTATGGTTCTGTTATTCACCTTTATGGCCGCTCTGTATCCGGCGCTGAAGATTCGGCGGCTGCGACCGGTTGAAGCGATGATGGCAATATAGAATACAGGAATGTGGGTTGCAGAATTCGGAATTTCGTGCTTCGGATTTCGAATTTAGTGGATGAAATAAGTAACATTGAATCCAACATCAGATTTGTCCGGGTTAGGTGATTAGAATGTATCTTCTGCTTGCATGGCGTAATATCTGGCGAAATCCGCGGCGTACAACCGTCATACTGGCGGCGGTGATCATCGGGGTATGGAGCATGATTGTTCTGGGCGCCCTGATGCGCGGAATTGCCGTTGGCATGGTCAAAAACGGCATCGCCACCCTCACCGGCCATATTCAGATCCACCACACCGGGTACCGCGATGACCCGGCCATCGAAAATAGCATGACCGACAGCCGGGTTGTTGAACAGGCCTTGAGTGAAAAATTACCCCCCGGCGCCCAATGGACGGTCCGGGTGCGCGTTAATGCCATTGCCAATAACGCCAGGCACTCAAGCGGCGTCACGCTGGTGGGTATTGATCCCCGGGCAGAGGCTTTGGTTTCCTTTATCGGAACAGCCATATCCGGGGGTCGCTACCTCAAGCCCGATGATTCAAACGGAATTGTGGTCGGCGAAGCCCTGCTGGAAAAGTTCGAAACCCGAATCGGGCGCAAATTGGTGTTGATGTCCCAGGACACAACCCAGGAAATCGCATCCCGGGCGTTTCGTATTGTGGGGGTGTTCAGCGCCGAAATGGAAGCCACCGAGAAACAGTTTGTGTTCGTTACGCGCTCTTCTGCTCAGAAAATGCTGAAGCTGGGCAACGGCATCTCTGAAATTGCCATACTGTTACCCCCTGTGAATGAAGACCTGGGCATTTATACGAAATTAAAAGCAGCCCTGCCTTCGGATCAATTCGAGGTTCACGGCTGGCGGGAACTACTGCCCTTTCAGACCGCCTATCTAAGGATACTCGATGGATTCATGTGGTTCTGGTTTTTGGTGGTATTTGTGGCCATGGGGTTTGGTATTGTCAATACCACTTTGATGGCGGTATTCGAGCGCATGCGAGAGTTTGGACTGATGAAGGCTCTGGGTATGAAACCCTGGTGGATTCTGCGGGAGGTTCTGGTCGAATCCTTTTTACTTTTGACCTGCGGTCTGATCGTCGGGAATCTTTTGGGCTTCTTAAGCATTTGGGCTCTATCCGGAAGCGGTATTGACCTTTCCGCTCTGGCAGCCGGCGCGGAATATGCCGGTATGGCGCGCATCATTTATCCGGCCATTGCAGCCAAGGACGTAATTGTGGCAAATTTGACGGTATTGCTGCTGGGGTTGCTGGTGAGTCTCTACCCGGCGATAAAAGCCTCACGTTTTACACCGGTGCAGGCATTGGTGCATGTTTAATTGATAAGGGCCTGAAGCTGGGAGGATCCTATAATTATTAAATTTCTACATTAAATTTAGGTTCTAACAGTCTGTTATTTCTATATATTATATTTTGGAGAAAATCATGCATATCGTGGAATGTGTTGATGTTAGCAAGGCTTACCAGCAGGGTCGCATTTCGGTACAGGCATTAAAGGATATCAGTTTGCAAATAGACAAAGGGGCGTTCTTAGCCGTCGCCGGGCCCTCAGGTTCGGGCAAAACAACCCTTTTAAACATGATTGGCGGGCTCGACCTGATTGATTCCGGCAGCATTTGTGTGGACGGCGAGGCCTTTGAACGCATGTCCGCATCTCAACTGGCAAATTTGAGGCTGCATAAAATCGGATTCGTCTTTCAGGCCTATAACCTCATTCCGGTATTGTCTGCCGTCGAAAACGTTGAATATGTGATGCTTTTGCAGGGCCTGCCTGCAAAGGAGCGCCGGGCTAAAGCAACTGCAATTTTGGATGAGGTGGGGCTGGAAAGCAAATATGATCGCCGACCGGCGGAACTATCCGGGGGCCAGCAGCAGCGTGTGGCCGTTGCCAGAGCGATTGTTTCCAATCCGTCGATCGTCTTGGCAGATGAACCCACCGCCAATCTGGACTCAAAAACCGGTCAGGGATTGCTGGAAATGATGAAACAAATGAATGCCGAAAGACAGATTACGTTCATTTTTTCGACCCATGACCGCATGGTGATGGATTATGCGCGCCGGCTGGTAAAATTAAGGGACGGGTGTATCGTCAGCGATCAAACGAAATAACAGCTAAACCGCCGATTCACGTCGATATTCTAAAATGAAGCCATGCGGTTAAAAAAAACAAATGCCCTAATCTGTGTATTTTTGCTCGTAACGATTGGTATTGACAGCCTCGGCAGCATGACCTACCCCGACGAAAAGCCAACCTCTCAAAATTCGGCCTCCTCTTTACGCACCTGGCTGGATCAGATCGATATGCACTGGGGGGGGCGCTTAAAAGCGATCGGTTCAGCCACCTTTGCCAGAGATGACACCCTTTTTGAACCCGTCGGCACCGGGAACTATTTGAATCTGGATACCGATCTGAGGATCAATAATGATACCTTCCTGGGCGAGTGGGGCCACCTTGAAACCCAGTATGAGGCCATCCTGGCCGGCGGTAAAACACGCGAAAAGAGAGAGGATTTAAGGGAAATCTTCCCCAATTTTGAAGGCGGCACCTTATTTTTCGGAGCATCGTTAAAGGATGACCGTCGATTTATGGATTTAACCCATACCATCAAAGAAAAGGACAGCTATATTCTGCTCCAGCGCCTGGACCGCTTGAATTTATCACTCAAGCCCAACTGGGGTGCCCTTCGTATCGGCCGCCAGGCCATCACCTGGGGCAATGGCCTCATATTTAATCCCATGGATCTATTTAACCCCTTTCCACCCACTGATATTCAACGCGACTATAAAGTCGGCGATGATATGGTGCTGGCCCAAATTGCGCTGCCCGCTGAAGCGGATCTGCAGCTTTTATACGTGGTCAGACGGGATCCGGATACGAATAATGTGGAAGCCGACCGGAATTCATTAGCGGGTTTGCTTCACTTTGCACTTGGAACCACCGAATTCGATATAATGTCCACCCGGCACTATGATGACTATGTGGTCGGTTTGGGAAGCTCAGGCATTTGGGGAGGGACCGCCTGGCGCCTGGATGCCACCGCCACTTTCTTAAATGACGGCCGAGGTCAAAACACCCGCAACTACTTGTCGGGTGTTGCCAACATTGATTATTCCTGGACCTGGTGGCAAAAAAACGTATACGGGCTGGTGGAATATTATTACGACGGTCTGGGTGAAGGTGATTATCCGGGCGCGTTATCCAATCCCGATATTACCAATCGATTGATCCGGGGAGAATTGTTTGTTTTAGGCAAACACTATTTAAGCGCTGAATTCCAGGTGGAACTGCACCCGCTGTTTAAAGTTTTTCTAACCGGCATCAATAATATTGAAGATCCGTCCGGTATCCTGCAGCCCCGGGCGGTCTGGAATGCGACCCAGAACCTGGAAATGAAGATCGGCGCCAACATTTTTTACGGTGACAACGGCAGCCCCGGCTCCGAATTCGGCGGCTTTATCATACCGGGAACCAGCATCCACAGCCGCAGTCCGCATAATGCCTATCTTTGGTTTAACTATTACTTTTAATTTATCTGAACGACAAGCCGTCTCTGGCAACAACCCGACCCCGGAATGCCTTTTTAATCTTAACCGACAGATGCTGCCCATATTTCCTAAACGTCAATAATTATGATATAATTTTAAGATACATCGAATGGTGTGAGCACGTGCGTTGCCGCTAAAATATTTTACAGAAATAAACACTAAATCACGTTAACGCCGTATCTGTATTCCAAAATAGCCTGTCAGCGTCATCACCTCAGGACCGCTTGACGCCCGGTCGGTGCTATCGCTTTATCATCTGATAATTTTATGAAAGAACTTACGATCATTGGACCGTTAAATACCGACCAGGAGTACAGTCACAATAAAATTATTTTAGAAGCACTTAAAAATTGTGGATGGGGTATTAAAGACTGCTCCATCCGATCCCTGAAAATATCCCCGAAGTTACCGTTTTTTCTTCGACTCCTAGGGACAATCAGCATCATTCCGCTTCAATGGATGCTCATTTTCTATAAGTACATCCTGAATCATCCCACAGAGGTTTTATTCATCCCCTATCCTGCGCATGCCAATGCGCCACTGGTCTGGCTCCTTTCGCGTTTTAGTGATAAGATCATCATAATCGATGCATTTTTTGGTCTTTATGATACCATCGTTAATGACAGAGGCCTCGTAAAGCGCGATGGCTTTATCGCCCGAGTGATATATCACTACGAAAAATGGTTGTTTAACCATGTCGATATTGTGTTACTCGACACACCCGTGCATTGTGAGAGAGTTCGGCATGATATGGGGATCACGACAACACGGTTTGAGCATGTCCCCGTGGGTATCGATGAATCCATCTGGTATCCGGCCGACCCGAATCAAAATGAGTCCGAATTCAATGTACTTTTCTGGAGCACGTTTATTCCACTTCACGGCGTCGAGGTCATCGCAAACGCCGCCAAGCTGCTGGAAGCGCCTGACAGCAAAATCCAATTCACTGTGATCGGCAGGGGACAACTTGCGCCAGCTTTTAAAAAACTGCTGGATGAACTTCAGCCTTCAAATCTTAGATGGATTCATCAATTCATTTCGATGGCGGAGTTAAGGCGGCACGTCGAAGCATCTCAGTGCTGTCTTGGAATTTTTGGCAAAAGCGCCAAGGCCGACTCGGTTATTCCATATAAAGTCCACCAAACCCTGGCATCAGGTAAACCGCTCATCACCGCGGCAACACGGGCCAGCACCCATTATTTAAAGAACGGAAAACATTCGATCCTGATTCCGCCGGGAAACCCCCGGGCGCTTGCCGAAGCAATCCGAAATCTTAAAAATGATCCGGCATCGGCAATGCGGATCGGCCGCAACGGCCGTCTGCTTTATGAACAACAATTTTCCAATCAGATAATCGTGGATAAACTGCGAAATTTGCTGGATACGCTTTAGATTTATCTTTACTAAAATAAAGGGCGGTCGTTCGGCCGCACCGGGTAGCCGGATATTTCAGCATTTTACGCATTTCAACGGATTGAGGAGGGTAAATGACTGCCGCAGGGCCGCATATTTTGATTATCAATCAGCACGGTGAAAATCGAGGAGATGAATCGGCAATGCGTGCAATGATCCGATCGATTTATAAACGCATGCCGACAGCATCCTTTACGGTCGTCGCCCAACTGAGAGACCGGCACCTGAAGATTCCCTTCAGGAATATTGAGGTTGAGTTGCGTAACATGCTGATGGGTGCGGGCGAGCTGTTGCGGCTCGCCATTTATTCTGTATTTAAATTCGTCCGACTCGATCTCGATTTTATCCTCGGCCGGGAAGGCAAAGCAATTGTGCGGGCTTACCGTGAGTCTCAAATCGTCATTTCAGCCCCCGGCGGCCCCTACTTCGGTGATATCTATTGGCACCATGAAGCGCTGCACTGGCTCTTTGTCTGGCTCGGGCGTCTTCATAAAAAAAGAATCCTGCTGTATTCTCCTTCGGTGGGGCCCTTCAATATCTGGATTTTGCGAGTGATTCGCCGTTATTTGTTTAAATTTTTTGCGGTGCTTTGCGTGCGGGAGAAAATCTCGAAATCGCATTTGAATGATTTACTCGGGAAGCGTCAGGTGCACGTGACGGCCGATTCCGCATTCCAGGAATCCATCACCCCCGATGATCGCAGCGATTTCCTGAATAGTCGCAATCTTGCCGACGCCGACCCTTTTCTGGTAGCCGTTTCTGTTATCGATTATAAATTCCCCGGAGATTCTGATCCGGATATCAAACGCGAAGCGTATCGCCAAACGTTGTTAGCCGCTTTAAACCGGATTGCAGCCAGGCGTGCGGCTTATTTCATTTTTTTACCCCAGCTTTACGGCCGCTATCACTCGGATCGCAGTTACCTCGAAACGGTCGCTGAAAGCCTTCCGGATAACACCGGTTTTGAGATCATAAAATCGGATGTTGATTCAGATGGACAACGGGCCATCATCGGCATGTGTGACTTTTGTATCGCCAGCCGCTATCACCCCCAAATATTTGCCCTGTCTTCCCAGGTTCCCGGAATCTGTTTCTACTATGAGCATAAGACCCTCGGGATCATGAATATGTTTGGCCTGGAACGATTTGCCTTTGACATCCGCCGATGCGACCCGGATACCGTCAGTCGTGCGATTGATGAAATCCTGGCGGATCCAGCAAAAGTGACGGCTACCATTGAACACATGCTTCCGACGGTTCAACACAAAGCCGGAATCAGCACCGATCTGGTAATTGCGACAATGGATTCTGAATGCCATAGAGGAGGAAAGTGATAAATGTCGGTTCTTTTCATCGATACGTTTGATGCCAAACGTGTTTCCGAGTTTGGCGCTGACGAACCTGTATGGCCGCCTCATTTTCAAAAGACGCTTTTCAAGTTTATCTCAAATATAAATGACCGCTTTATCAAATGTTTTTTAATCGGAAGATCATCCGAATCTTACTTCAATTTTGAGACCGAAACACACCTTATCTTAACGGATACGATCTCCGATTCGTCTTGCCGGCGACTCAAAGCGGTTTTTGATGCCGGTCTGCCGGGTGAAGACAAAGCGCTATTGTACGCAGTCATCGAGGCGTTATATCAAAGCGAATCCTACCTGGCCGTGGTGTTAAATAAAAAGACCGGCGCCCTGCACGTTCTTAACCCGCCGGGCGGTTATCAGAACATTTTCTATGTCGGTGAGAAAATCCGCTGGTTAATTTCTTCGCGGATCGCCCTATTGCCCATTGTAAAGGACTTTCGGCTGAACCCCAACCTGAACATGCAGCGCTTCTTTCTGGCGCACCAATTTTATCCATATGGCCAGACGCAATATGACGGTGTCAAATATCTTCCGGAGGGCCACACAATTCGGTTCGATGCGGACGCCACCGTTGAAAACATTGATTATGCCCCCCAACCGACGGAATTAAAACGAGATTTATCAATAAATGAACTCATCGAAAAATTATATGAGACCTTCATGCAGGTTCTTGAATCGCAAACAGCCGGTATGGACACTGTTGGTGTTATGCTCGGCGGTTTTGATTCTGCCCTGATCGCATCCGGCCTGTCCAGACTGGGCAAAAGCGTCGAAACGTACAGTTTCAGCTACAATGACTCCCGTTTCAACCAGCGGCATATCGACCGCGTTGCAGCCCTGCCGAAGGTCCATCACCACTGGCATCTGATCACACCGGAGCTGATGCGGGATGGTCTCGGGAATTTCCCGTACTTTTTTAATACGCCGGTCAGCCAACCCCACTATCTGGTCAGCACCCGTGCAATGACCGATCGAATGTATTCCGAGGGATTAAAACTTTGCTTTACCGGTGACGGATGCGATGGAATCTTTTTTGGGTATCCGAGCGTACTTAGAAGAGCCCGTTTAATTGAAAAACTGGACCGCCTGCCCTCTGTCTTAATCCGCGTTTCCGAGACGCTTTCCCGATCGAATTATATCGAACGTAAAATGGGACAACCGTATCGTATTTTCCGTCACCTGCTTAGCCTTCTGCGGAGAGAGAAAGCCTATCGGTCCTACATCACCGCCTGCATCGCCGATAAATATACCCTGGAATTTTTGACCGGTGGACGGCAATTGGAAGGCCATGATCAAACCGATGAGATCATCGTTGACCTCACGGATAAGGCCTATGACGACAATTATCAAAGAATGGCTTATGCCGGGAAAAATCTGGTGGGATTGAACAAGAACAAGCTGGCCGGCAGTAGCGAGAGCACGGGTCTTATTATTCAGTCTCCTTACCTGCATGCCCAAATAAAAACATTCAGCCAGTCACTCCCGGATTCATTCTGGCTCAGAAAGACAAATCAGGGGGTGACGGGCAAATTTCTGCTGGCCAAAATGGCCGAAGCAAAGAAATTGCTCCCTGCAGAGGTAATCTATCAGCCTAAAATGTCGCCGGTTTTCTCACCGGTAGATGATTGGTATGTGTCGACGCTGCGGACGGATATCCTCGATCAGCTGAAAAACCTCCCGTTTCCAATTGATCCCGGCTTTGTCGACGGTCTCCTCCGTCCCAAACTTCCTGAAAAAATCTATAAGCGCATAATTACAATCGACAATCTCTGCAGTCAGCTCATCGGACTGCTGGTGACCTACGCTCTATTTTATTCAGTCCCCCAAAAATGATCTATAGAACCCCTTAGACGCATTTTTGAGATGGGTTCTAACAGGGTTGCGGCCTGTTCAGGCTTTCTCAATTTTGCTTTTCCGCAAGCGGTTGAGCGTCCGCTCGACACATCGAATCAGCGGCCTTGGAAGTAGCCCTCTATATAACTGGCGCGCGAGAAGCAGTGGAACGTGTTTCGCATAACGCCACACCAATGCGGCGCGGCGGCTTTCGCTGTGATCGAAGAGGTAATTTGCAGTCAAATGATTGGAAGTCTTTGATATGTTTAACTGTTTTGAGAAAAGGAATCTCAACAAATCCATGGGGGTCTTTCCTCTTTCCCGATCACCCCATGAATGAATCCCGACGATAAATTTCGTGTGATCATCTGTTATAAACTGAGCGGCTCCATTCAGCACCCGGTATTCAGCACCTTCAACGTCTATTTTCACAACGGCTTTTTGGTTGGGTTGGTAAAAATCGTCCAGCATAACCTGAGGCACCTCAACAACATTGTAATCATCAGCGCGCTCCGAAATGGCGAACACACCACCGCTGATGTGCGTCCCGGTCTTAAAGAACCTGGCCGATTCTCTTGAATCTCCGGCAATCGCATGGATCGCCTGGATCTGATTCGTGCCTTCCTTTTCCCATTTTACGCAATTTCGCTGCAACTCGGCAAAGCGGTCCGGATCGGCTTCGATCGCATAAATGCGCGCGCCCGATAAGATTTTATTGGCGAAGTAAGTGTACATCCCGAGTGAGGCGCCGATATCGACAAACAAATTGCATTCAGCCAGCAATTCCGGAAGACGTCCAATCTCTTCTTTCTCAATTTGCTGTTCGCCGAAATAAGTCTTATACAGATAGGCTAAAGCGGCATCGAGTTTTTCCGATTTCTCTTCATCAGCCATCATTTTTCTGCATTCCTTCGTTTTGATAATGATTCGGACATAGAGTAAAGAAATTTGACCGGGATCAAGCCGGAATCATATGCCTTTGTCCGGTATGTTAGCTGAAGACCTTATGGGCGCTTTGACTTGATTCGGCTTGGCAGCAAAATAAAGCGCCGCGTAAGATATCGCCCCGAATATGAGGGTCGCGGCAATCAGGACACCGCGATCTACCGTCGCCATAAAAATGCCGCTGTCAAAACCATACCCGGTTAACTGACTGACGATCCCCAAAAGCGTCTCTCTGAAGCCAATTCCACCGGGCGTTAGGACCAGTAATGAAGTTGAAATCGCTATGGGTGCCATTAAAAACAGAACCAGAAAAGGAACGCGTTCATTTAAGAGCATAGAGCTTACAAAAAACCGAAAGCTAAAGATGATGATCTGCAGTAGAATAAACAGGGATGTTTTAAACATCAGGGCACGATTGTCTGAAAACATCCCGAGGCTGCTGTTAAATACTTCAAGTTTTTTCCAGAACCTGTTTTGCGGCTGCCGATTGAAAAGAAAGATTTTCTGGAACCAGTAACCTCCGAGCGGCAACACGACGAACCCGATCATCAACAGACAAAAGCCGATATTGAAACGGTGGTAGGTATAATAAATGTATCCGACACAGACGCTGCCGATCATCCCCGTTAAGACAATCAGAAGCAAGAATCTGAAAACGATGATGCTGCCGAATTGTTGATAGTTGACATTAAAATTCTTTTTAAGATAATGCATCCGGTATAGGGTCCCCAGTCTAAACGGAAGATGGTTGCCCAGAACGGATGCACAAATGAGCAATAGATTTTTAAAAAGCCCGATGCGCACACCTTGATAATTAAGTAATAACTTGGCTTGAAACGCATTTGCGAGCCAGGTTAGAATAATCAGAATCGTCAATATCAGCAGATAGGGTATTCTAATATCCAGC